>JBBSJT010000015.1:0-30296 GCA_038257035.1 Chlamydiia bacterium | reverse complement strand
TTTTGTAAGAAATATATAAGGCATAAAAGATTTAACTGCTATTTTTATTAATCAAAACAACATTCATCGATTTAAAGATTTATTTGAATGAATGGCTCTGTAAACTATCACTGAGATGGTAATTACCGACAATGGAATTGTAAACCAAAACATTGTTAGACTGAACATAGGTAAAACATCATGTTGTTGTGCTTCTAGAAGTAAATAGGTAACGTATGCCACGTAATAAAATAGAAACAAAAAACCTTCCCACCTTGAGATTTTGAAATCGGTAAAAAAAACCGGCAGGCAGGCTATACTTGCTACAATCGCTACAGGTAAATCAAACCTCAGAACAGATGGCGCAACCGTTATCCCTTCGGGTGCAATCAAGCTAGCTAACCCAACGACCCCTAGAATGTTAAAAACGCAACTTCCAACAACATTTCCAATCGCAATATCTCGCTGACCACGTATTGTCGCCACTATCGAAGTTGCCACTTCCGGAAGTGAGGTACCAACAGACACGATAGTCAATCCAATTACCAATTCGCTAATCCCTAAAATCCTTGCCAACGTCACAGCGCTATCCACAAACCATTCAGCACCACTAATGCACAAAATCAATCCGATAGTAATAAGTCCCATTTGTTTAAGGATTGCCGGTAATATACTCATTGATTTTACATTGCAAGAAGCCTTCTCTTTGTCAGCCACAATATTATTCTCTTGCAGGCTTTTGCGAATAACAAATCCATAATATAGAGCAAAGCTTGTTAACAGCAATAACGCATCGTATCGGTTGATTATACCATCAAAACTAAGCCATAAAAACAATAAATTACCCCCGATCATTATAGGCACATCTAGCTTAACCAGCTGTTCAGTGACTATCAATGGAGCAATAACTGCACATGCGCCGATGATAAAAAGAACATTGAATATATTGCTCCCTATACAATTACCAACCACCAAATCTGAGTGATTTGTCAACGCTCCTTTTATACTAACTACAAATTCGGGAGCACTGGTTCCAAACGATACGATTGTCAATCCAATTACTAGCTGAGAAACTCCAAGCATAGAAGCTAATTGTGATGCACCACGCACTAACAATTCTGCCCCCATTACCATCGCTACCAAAGCAAAAAACAGTATAACTAATATTAATATCATATCTTATGCTCAATAAGTTTTTTGACTATTGCAATAAATACCCCTGTCAATAGTAAATTGAGCGCCAACGACAACGTTGCCACAGTTATCGCTGTTCCAACTAAGCCATAACTCATTGATATAACTAGAATACCTGCTACAACCTCGCCACGAGGAAACATTGCAATAGATAAAGCCAAACGTTTGCGCACCGTCGCTTCTTTACGATAACAAAATAGTGGAAACATCTTACCCATGTTAGATAGTATTGTAATTAATAGCACAAGTCCAAGGAGAACGTTCCATTTTCTATCCTCACTAGATATGAGTGGCATCGATAAGCCTACTAGTACACTGTAAGTTAAGTCCGTGCCCGTTAAACTTCGTGAAAGCTCCCGCGGTTCGACGATAAAAATCTTGTTAATATATAAATATGGACCCGATTTTAATCGATCGAACCCCGGGGCTTTGACGATGTTTTCCGGGTACGGAATTACCTTACAGTGTACTAACACCATAAGTGTTGAGGTTAGAATCATTGGTACAGTTTGTTCTTCTGAGCCCGGCAACCTCATTTCCTCATTAACTTTCTTTGCAAATTTTGCTGCATAGAGTGCTGTATTATTTGATACTTTAGAAAAATCACACGGCACAAGAATTTGCATATTAAACACCTAGTATTTAAGGGATTTTACGATTTTTGATCTTTTTGATCATCCACATTTCCCTACATGTATTCTATACCCATATTCAAAATAATATTTATATACAAGTACATATGCCTGTCTTCTCAAAAGTGTGGAATAGCTTTGGGTTACTAAAATCGATAAGTCCGAGACGATTACCTGGGTAAGAATATCTTAGCGTCATGCATCATGCTAAAATTCGATTGCGTGGCCATCCACCGCAACGTCAATCTTTTCGCACCAAGACCAAAAGCAAAAAAATTTTAAAAGAAGCTTGGCAAAAGCTTTATAGCGTGAAGAGGCCGCTAAGCTTAAGATAAAAAATAATAGAAATAGATCGGATGACCTCTGCTTTTGACACGAAGCTCTTCAAAAGGCATTGCAAGAATGGTATTGTTTTAACCACTGAAAAACCTTTGTCAAAACATTTCTTTTTTGTTAACAATAGACTATTTACCTATAGCGTAGGAATAGCTGATGTCTTGCCTATTGACACAAATACACCAAAACGGCTATTGGTTTACTTTCGTCCTTTAGGGTTGGGATGGCTGCAAAAAAGCAACCAGGGCGGCCCGCCCTGATTATTCTTGTTGGAAGAAATGGTAAACGGCTTTTAGCCTCTTACAATTTCACGATGTAAGCCTGTTAAATATTTAAAGTGTACTTATCATGAAATTGTATCTTTTATTCGCAATTTTTTTCCCAATGCTGTTCAGCCCTTTATTTTTTTATTTGAAATTGAAATTTCCTCGTTATTTAGGCTTTATTGCCCTTTTTCTTTCTTTAGCTTCTCTGATCAGCATCATCCTGGGGGGGCAAGTTTCCGGTTGGAATGAGCCTCAGGTTATCACGATCCCTTGGGTACCCAGCTTAGGAATTAATTTAACGTTTATCACAGATGGTCTTTCCCTATTTTTTGGAATCTTAATCTCAGGAATGGGAATATTAGTGAATTGGTATGCCCAATATTACATGGATCCAAAAGACCCACATTTAGGGCGATTTTATGCTTGCCTTATGTTTTTTATGGGAGCCATGTTAGGCACTGTCTTTTCCAGCAACCTTATGGTTCTTTTTTTCTTTTGGGAGCTCACGGGCGTCGCATCCTTTTTGTTAATCGGCTATTGGCATCCCGAACCTTCGGCTTGGAAGGGAGCCCGCATGGCCCTTTTAGTGACAGGGCTTACCAGTTTGGCTTTATTGGCCGGCATTATCATGTTAGATATTTTGACAGGGACCTTTGAATGGCATCTCATGGCTACGCAGGGGATATCCTTTCAAGAACATGCCGCATGGAGCTATCCGATCATCATTTGCTTTTTAATAGGTATTTTTGGCAAATCAGCTCAATTCCCATTTTACTTTTGGCTTCCTAATGCCATGGTTGCACCCACACCCGTTTCTGCTTATTTGCACGCTGCCACAATGGTTAAACTGGGAGTGTTTTTAACTGCTAGAATGTATCCTTTATTTGCTTCGCATGAAATTTGGTTTTATATGCTGACTACATTCAGCTTCATTACTCTTCTTTTAGGGGCTATTCTTTCCCTTTTATCTAATGATCTTAAAGCTATTTTAGCCTATGCAACAGTCAGCCAGCTAGGGTTTTTCTTAGGATTTTATGGGATTGGCGGAGAAGAGGGGATCGAATATGATTATGTACATATTCTAAATCATGCCCTTTATAAGGCAAGCTTATTCATGCTGGTTGGAATTGTCGATCATGCCACAGGCATTCGGGACGTGCGAAAGCTTGGTGGTCTTTGGAAAAAGTTACCGCTGACATCTCTTATATTTCTTATAGCCGCAGCCGCCATGGCCGGTATTCCTGGAACTACCGGTTTTCTCAGTAAAGAACTTATTTTATTGGATATTATCACATTGGGAAGATCACATCATAGCGGCTGGTTAATCTTAGGCGTACTTATTGTGGCTTCCTTATTTAAAGTCTCCATTGCGATCCGAATTTTTTCCCATTTATTTGTGCGCGATGTAAGGGGGAAAGAAATCGAACTTATTCACCCCCCATCTTTAGGGATCCAATTTCCTCCGCTAATCTTAAGTTCGATTGCGTTCATTTTAGGAATATTGCCAACTCAGTTTGGTCAATTAACCTCTCTTTTCTATGTGTCGGGCTTGCATAAATTAGACCCTCGTGTGCTGCAGCTTTGGCACGGTTGGACAATTGAGCTGCTGGTCAGTACTTTGATCTTATTAGGAGGAGCGTTGTTCTTTTATGTGGCAGAAAAGATTGAGTGGCGTTTTACAAGCATCATTGGACAGTTAAATTTTGGAGATTTGTTTGATAAGTTTATTAATGAGTTTCCAAAAATGTGCCAAATAATAGTCAAACCTTTTGAACCGATGAGTTATCAGCGGCAATCAGCGATTTTATTTTCTTTCTTCGGCATTTTCTTGGGTGGATTTTTAATATGTTATTCTCCTCCTGACGCAGTCTCCCCTAACTTCGCCTTAATTTCACCGGTTAGAATTTTAACGATATTCTTTATAGGCTTGTTTACTTTTTTAATACCCCTTTTCAACAATCTTATTGCCAGGTTGTTGGCTTTATCGGGATGCGGTTTTTTCATAGCGATCTACTTTGCTTTATACTCTGCTCCGGATCTTGCCCTAACGCAAATTCTAGTGGAAGTCGCAACTTCTCTTATTATACTCTTGCTATTTCGCCATTTAGGAAATAGAGTCAGTTATGCGGAACCAATTTTTTCAAAATTCCAGAAATTTACAATTCCAATCGCGATCACATGCGGATTAACAGCAACTCTAATAGTTGCTCTCTATCATTCGTCACATAAGCCCATGATTGATTTTTTTATGGCTAATTCAATTCCTTATGCCCATGGGTCCAATGTGGTGAACACGATCCTTATTGACTTTCGAAGTTTAGACACATTAGGTGAAACGACTGTTATTTTAACGGCAATGTTAGGAATCATAGGTCTTCTGACAAATAAGAAAACATTATTTTTTAAAAAGATTAATCCATGCGTTCCGACGAATTCTCCCATTTTGCGCTCCATCATGCCTTTGATATTTATCCTGCTGAATCTTTTCTCTATCTATTTATTATTAAGAGGACATAACTATCCTGGAGGAGGCTTTGTAGCCGGTCTGACGAATGGAATCTCTATGATTATCCTTGGATTTTCGATACATGTCTTTAATAGACCCCTCCTCTTTATACGCCTCGGATTTTTCGGTATTGGAATGATATTATTCGCAGGTTGCTTTCCATTCTTTTTAGGGGCGCCGTTTTTAACCCATTATGTTGACTTCTCTAGTTTGCCTTGGCTAGCCTATATATCTTCTATCACTCCCTTAATTTTCGATACGGGGGTGTATCTTGTTGTTTTAGCCATGACTGCTAAAGTCTATTTTTTATTTCGTGAAGTCAACTTTATAGGTATTAAATGGAATTAGATGCTTTAATTCTTGTTTTCATTCTTTTTAGCGTCTCCTCATATTTAATTATGCAAGCACGCTTGACAGATTTAATTTTTGGTTTTGCACTCTTATCAAATGGCATAAATTTAATGATTTTATTCACTTCTGAAAATCCGGAAGGAAGGTCTGTCCCTATTCTCACAGAAGGAGTACAAAACTTAGTTGATCCTTTACCTCAAGCACTTATTTTAACTTCTATTGTGATTGGATTTGGCTTAATCGCTTTTATGATCGTATTAGCCTTTCGCCTATTTGCTCATTTCGGAACTCTCGATACAAACAATTATATGAAGATAGATCACGATGATTAGCGTAACCCTTCCAATTATCCTCCCTTTGCTTTTCGCGATAATATCGGGAATCTACCGCTCCGACCATTGGCGTACAGCCATAACGGTAACCGGTTCCGCTTTACACACCCTTGTTTCTGCATTCTTATTATGGAGCTGTCTTCAGGGAGAAATACAAGTTGCTGTAATCGGGGACTGGCTTCCGCCCTATGGAATTGTATTAGTGAGCGACCTGTTTTCTTCTCTTTTTTTATTTACTATTTCATTGATTTTTTTAGCGACGAATTTATATGGCACTGTTGAGGCCGGCAAAAAGACCAATACCCTTCGCATAACCCTTATCTTTATTTTGCAATCAGGTATTTCATTGAGCCTGCTGACAGGAGATTTTTTTAATTTATTCGTTTCTTTTGAAATGATGCTCGTAGCTTCCTACGCCCTTGTCGCTTTGGAACTTCCTGAAAAGAATCTAAAATGGGCATTTTCTTATCTCCTTATCAACTTGATAGGCACTTTGGGGTTTTTATGCGCTGCAGCCATGGTTTATGGATATACTGGCCATTTAAATATGGCCGCTTTATCAGAGCTATTTAAAGATCAGAACAATAACCCTCTTGTCTTAGGATGGGGATATTTACTTCTTGGAATATTCGGACTGAAAGCCGCTATCTTTCCCCTATACTTTTGGCTTCCAAGGACATATTCTCATTTGCCAGCTTCCTTGGCGGCACTGTTTGCTGGGTCTTTAACAAAAGTTGGAATATATGTATTAATACGAGTGTTTGTCGTCATTTTACCTGCCCCCTTAGGTCATTTAAATAATATTTTGCTTGTTCTTTCCACTTTCACCATGATTTTAGGAGTCTTGGGTGCCGTTTCATGCACGACTATTCGAGGAATTCTCTCCTACCATATTATTAGCCAAATCGGATATATGATTTTAGGATTAAGCCTTTATACCCCTCTTGCTATAGCCTCTGTCCTTTTGTTTATTATCCATAATATTTGGGTAAAGGTTTCTCTATTTCTTATAGGAGGTGTCGCCGAGCAAGCTTCCGAAACGGACGATTTAAAAAAAATGGGAAACTTATCTTTGGCTATGCCTTGGCTAGCAGCAAGTTTTTTAATCCAAGCTTTTTCTTTAGCGGGATTACCTCCTTTAAGCGGTTTTTGGGGAAAATATTTATTGGTCTTAGAAACCATCCGAATGGAAAATTATTTTACTGCTGCTGTGGCTCTTTTGACAAGCTGGCTTACTCTTTTTAGCATGGTAAAAATTTGGGTAGGTGCCTTTTGGAAAAATTCACCAAACGAAAAGAGTTCAATAAAGAAGATAACGCTTACGGAAAACTATATATCTGTTGGCATGCTTGTATTCGCAAGCCTGATACTAGGGCTTTGCATAGAGCCCATTTATAATATAACAGTCTTAGCGGCTGAGCAAATTTTTCAAAAAGAGCCATATATCGTGGCTGTTTTTAAAGCCTCCGGAAAAGGATTGCCATGAAACCTATTCATTATTTGATCCTTAATATTATCTTGGCAGTGCTTTGGATTATTTTGAATGGCGAAGCCGATATTTTTAACTTTCTTCTAGGTTTTGGCATTGGTTTTATGATTTTGTGGACCTTTCAATATTTATTGAACACCTCAAAATATGTTAAAATGGCGAGGGGGTTTGTAAAATTTATTTTCAGTTTTTCCTTAATGTTTATAAAGTCAAATTTAAACATGGTTAAAATCATTCTATTTTACTACAAAAATAAAATTAATCCCTCTTTTATCTCTTATCCCATTCAAGACCTGACTCACTTTGAAGCTCTTTTGCTCAGTCAATTTATTACTTTAACGCCGGGCTCAGTCAGTGTTAATTTAGAAAAGTCTGTCCTGCGGGTTCATCTCATAGATCTAAAAGAACCCGAGCGGGTATTTAAAAATATCGATGAAATCAAGTTCTTAATTTTAGGGTTTACAAGATGATGCCGTATGTCATTATGATATGTTATTTAACTTTGTTCTTATCCGCTATTTTAACCATAGTCCGTTTAATTTTAGGCCCTTCAACTCTTGACCGTGTTTTAGCTTTCGATTCTATCGCTTTATGTGCTGCCGGAATGGCAGTCCTATTTTCACTTGAAACTTCTTCCTTTTATTTTCTTGAAGTATTGCTAATTTTCAGCCTATTGGGATTTACATCTGTATTGGGCTATTTGGATTATCTTGGCAGCCTTGAGAAAAGGAAGGATTATGAGCAAAAGGATACCCATGATATTGAATGAATTATTAGTCGCATTTTTCTTGCTTACAGGCGTTTTTTTTATTTTGATCGCCAATTTAGGCATTTTAATTATGCCGGATGTTATTTGCCGGGCACATGCCCTTTCAAAAGCCGTTACATTAGGCTTTATACTTATGCTAATAGGTTTATGGATTCATCTCGGGACGGAGGCTGTTGGCCTTAAGGTCTTACTGACAATCTTGTTTCAATTCATAACGATACCTCTCTCCAGCCATTTATTCATTTATTACGTCGCATACAAATTAAAAAAACTAAAATAATCCTAAAAATAGCCGACGCCAACTGATTCAAAACACCATTTAAATACTTACGCTACGAAAGCAAAACGAGTTCATATCTTAAACCTCAGATAAAAATTGCTTTAATGCACTCGTTTTGATATCAAAAAGATAATACAGGAGAAAGATGATGGATGAAATGGATGATGATGATCATTTAATGATTGCAATATCGAGCCATGCCGAAGACAGATATTTGAGCTTTCTTCAGTCTATAATTCGTTGGGCACTTCGTGTCTTGGCCTTTTTGATGGCAATGGTTGTCTTGTGGGGCGTCGCAGATGTATGTTGGATTCTCTATCAAAAAATGTGGGAAGAACCTAAATTCCTCCTCAACATCAATGATATGTTCAGCACTTTTGGGGCTTTTTTAGCCGTACTTATCGGAATAGAGATTTTTGTGAATATTGTCCTCTATCTTAAAGATAATACTATTCATGTCAGGCTTGTCGTGGCAACAGCTTTAATGGCAATTTCCAGAAAGATTATCGTATTCGATTACGCCTACACTACCCCAATGTTTGTATTAGCATCTGCTTGCACAGTCTTCGCATTGGGAATCACCTACTATCTTCTGCTTTTACAAATAAAGCCAAAAAAGAAAAAAATTATTGAGAAGACGTAACGTTTAGCAGTTTTGAAAGAGGTCAGTTGTCTTTGCTAAATATTTAATTGATCTTAAGCCCGTTCTGTATAACGCACCCATAGTTTCCTTAGTTCTTCTACCCAAAGCACCAAGCTTGCTACAGAACCAATCAAAAAGACTTCGCTAATGGGCATAGGCACTGTGTGAAATAAGCGATTGAGGGGGGGTAAAAAGACGACTCCCATATGCAGAACACTACCAATCAATAGACTAAATAGCAACCAACGATTTTTTAATAACTCCTTGAATGCTGATCTTTTTTCCGATCGACAATTTAGAGCGTTAAACCACTGGCATACTGCAAGTACGGTAAAAGTACCTGTCTGTACTTCTTCGAATGGGATACCGGAAGAAAGACGGTATATGAAGTAGAAGAGCGTAGAAGTTGCCATGGCAGGCACCATGAAAGCCATCCGTTTCAAAATCTGCCGGTTAATAAGGGGTTCATCACGGGAAATCGGTGGGTATTTCATCTCATCCCCTTCGCTTGGCTCCAATACCAAAGGAAGAGCCAACCCACCATCTGTGATTAAATTGATCCATAGAATCTGAACAGCTGCAAGTGGTAAGGGCAGGCCAAAAATCAGGGCAACGTAAAGAACAATAAGTTCTGTAAGACCTGTACTGATTAAGTATAAAAGTAACTTCTTCAAATTTCGAAATACGATGCGCCCTTCTTCAACAGCGCGTACAATCGTGGCAAAATTGTCATCCGTAATGACGATCTTTGCAGCTTCCTTTGCAACTTCCGTTCCGGTAATTCCCATAGCAACACCGACATCTGCTTTGGCAAGGGCCGGAGCATCATTGACCCCATCACCTGTCATAGCAACTACAGCATTGTTTTGCTGCCAAGCTTTTACAATTCGAAGTTTTTGGGCGGGATGCACGCGCGCAAAGACCGAAATCTTATGGAGTTGTGCGCTGAGTTCTTCATCCGAAAGCAAAGAAAGCTCTTGACCATCGATAGCAATTTCCCCTTCTTCAGCGATGTCCAACATCTTGGCAATGGCAAGACCTGTAATTTTATGATCACCAGTGACAATAATCGGGCGAATCCCGGCAGAGCGGCAAGCATGGACAGCAGCTTTTACCTCAGGGCGAGGAGGATCAAATTGGCCTGTAACTGCTAAAAAGCAAGCATCCCCCTTTAGGGATTCCCATCCACCGGATAAATCTGTTGTGGGATTTTCGATAACTGCAAAAGCAAGCAGTCTTAAGGCTCTTGCAGCCATGGAGTCCTGTTCTTGTTGCAGGCCATTTATAACTGCATGATCAATTGAGATTCTATTTTCACCACTCTTTATAGTTGCACAAAGTTTTAAAATTGGTTCAGGAGCACCTTTAACATAAATTCTTTTTATTCCATCTCTTTCGACAAGAACCCCCATCATTTTAGTTTCCGAATCAAAGGGAATTTCAGCTAGTCTGACAAAATGTCCTCTGATTTCCTCCGGGTTGGTTCCTGCCTTTTGCACTAGAGTTAACAATGAAACTTCGGTTGGATCCCCTATAGTTTTGCTAGGCGATCCATCAGTATTTACAACATATACTGCATCATTACAAAGAGCGGCTGCAGTAAAAAACTCAACCAAATTTTCATCAGTTTTTGGATCGATCCTCTTTTCATGTTCTATAAATTCTCCTTGTGGAGAATAGCCGGCCCCCGTGACTTTGATTTTCCTTCCTTCTGAAAGCATGATCTCTGTAACGGTCATCTCATTGCGCGTAAGAGTTCCTGTTTTATCGGTACATATTATGTTTGTAGACCCCAACGTTTCTACGGCATCCAATTTGCGCACGATTGCACCACGTTGTGCCATGCGTTGCATACCAACTGCTAATGCCACTGTCATCGCTACAGGAAGCCCTTCCGGAACCATAGACACTACCTGGCTAAGAGCAATCATAAAAATCGTAGAAAAGCTTAGTTTTTGTGCTACCCCGATCAAAACGACAGAAATAAATACAAAAAAAGCCGCCACCAATATGTACTTGGAAAAGTTAGCAATTTTCCCTTCTAATGGAGTGATGGTTTTATCAGTGGCTTGAGATAGGGTTGCAATTTGGCCAATCTCCGTCCGAATGCCTGTCGCAATAACTACGGCCTTTCCTTTTCCTTTGGTGATGTGTGTTCCTGCATAAACCATATTAGTTCTATCAGCAAGTGTTGTTGCTATTGAAAGCGAGGAAACTATTTTACCGACCGGCATGGACTCACCTGTCAAAGAAGCTTCTGAAACTTGCAGGGATGAGACACTAATTAATCTCGCATCTGCCCCCACAGCATCTCCTTCATTTAAAAATAGAATATCACCCGGAACTAGTTCTTTTGAGTCAATCAACTCTTCTTGTTGGTTACGAAGTACCCTTACAACAGTTTGTGTCAATTTTTTGAGCGCTTCCATTGAAATTTGAGCGCGTCGTTCTTGTAAGGATCCAATTAAAGCATTCATTATTAAAACGAAAAGAATCACTTGTGCATCCAAATTGTGGCCAACCCCAAAGGCAATGACGACAGCAATCAGAAGAAGGTAAATCAGGGGGCTTTTAAACTGATGGAAAAAAATACTGAGTAACGAAGGGATTTTCCTTCTAGACAGTTCATTTAATCCATACTGTTTTTGCCTTGATTTTACTTCATCTTTAGACAGTCCTTCCTCTGGTGAACTTATCATCTTTTCAAGAGCTTTATCAACTGTGACTGCGTGCCACGATTGATCTCTATCTTCATTAGAATCATCTAAGTTCATAATATACCAAATTAAAGTTGTTCGGATTTTTGTGAAATGTCTTTAGCTTAAAACCCTATATTCATTCTTTTATAGTAAGTAGTGGAACTAAACTATGAAAAGCCATTTCCCTGCTAACGCTTGTATTAAAAATGTTCTCGAAAAATGTACTATCATGGGTGAACATGGCAAGAAGATCCGTTTTCTTATCAGCGACAAAGTCATTAATAGCTTCTATAACATCTTCATTATGAGAAATATGAAATGAAATTTCTTTATATTTGTATTTATTAATCAGGGAATCTTTAATCTTAACGACATCAATCTTTTTATCAGAATCCAGCGGATACTGAGGGAGGACATGAAGAATATAAATTGATGCATTAAAAAGTTGAGCAAGCAAAATAAGTTTTTGTATTCTAGGATGCATTTCAGTTATAATTGAAGTATCCGAAGCATATACAATGTGCTTCAAATTACTGAATCGTGCATATTCAGGTACTGTAATGATTGGTATAGAGCTTATATTTATTAGATTAACTGCATTGCTGCCAAATAATGCTTTTTTAAACCGCTTGCGCCTTTAGTACCCATTACAATCAGATCAATTTTGTTATTTACAGCGTAATCTTCTATTAAACTTTCAATTGGGAATCCAGCGTCGACTTTAAAGGAAATCTTAACCCCTTCGACTGCTGATTTAAGTTCGTAAGCTAAAGCAGCGCAATCTCGAGATTTAACGGGAAAATTAGGATCGCTTATCTTTTCTTCCACCCAGGTTACATGAAACAGAATAATTTCCGCATTGATTTGATTTGCAAATTTTGCTGCATAAAGTGCTGCATTATTTGATATTTTAGAAAAATCACATGGCACAAGAATTTTCATGAGTAGCCCTTTATTTAATGTTATATCAACCGGCAAACTACTCTTGTCTACCATGAGAAATGCCTTTATATTCTGTAAACAAATGACGGCGATCCCGAGAAATTCCTCTATCGCCTTTTTTTACCAATATTTATTTTTAATAGCGAGAAAAACATTCAAGATTTTGGGGTCTTTTTACAGGGTAGCAATAACATTGCGAGTACTAAATTCCAACACCTCTGCTGCACTCCAATTCAATACCTAATCCCATTCGCATTTGTACGACTTCTTTTTCCGCGATTCATTTTTTTAAAGTTAGTAATGGGATATAGCTATGAAAAGCTTCATCTCTGCTAATGCTTGTTTTAAAAAAACTTTCTAAAAAACCGATTTCTTGCGTATACATAGCCAGAATATCTGCTTTTACTTCAACAACAAATCCGTTGATACCTTCTAAAATATTGTTATTATGAGCGATATGGAATAAAACTTTTTGATATTCGTATTTTTCTATTAGGCCGTTTTTAATCCTAACTATATCGATCTTTTTATCAGAATCTTGAGGCAGGACATGAAGTATATCAATTTCGGCATCAAAAAGCTTGGCAAGGGGAATAATTTTTTTTATTTCAGACTGCATGTTATCTAAATCTGAAGCATACACAATTAGCTTCACATTACTAAAACGTGAAGACTCTGGAACTGTAATAACCGGTATGGAACTCTTATTTATTACAGAAACTGCATTGCTTCCAAATAATACTTTTGTAAAACCGCTAGCCCCTTTTGTCCCCATTATAATCAAATCAATTTGATTGGTTTTTGAATAATTTTCTATAACATCTGCAATTGGAAATCCCGGGATAACTTTAAAAGAAATTTGGACCTCCTTAACTTTTGATTTAAGATCGTTTACTAAAAGAACACAATCATTAGATGCATTGGAAAGTCTTATATTTTCAATTTTTTGTTCAACGGCTCCTGAAACTTGCACCATGGGTGGATGTTCAAAATGAACTATATGAAATAGAATAATTTCTGCATTTACTTTTTTTCCAAATTTTGCTGCATAGAGTGCTGCATTATTTGAATTTATAGAAAAATCACATGGCACAAGAATTTTCATGACTGGCCTTTATTTAATATTAAATCAATTGGCAAAGCTGCCCTTTAGCCACCATAAGAAATGCAAAATGGCGGCGATCAGCTAATTTGTAACAAATCTGCATCAGCTATATTTATCTTTTTTTTACCAATATTTATTTTTAATAGCCAGGCAAAGCTTCAAGATTTTTAATCTTTATCATTCTGTTGCAATTTATTTTTAGACAACTTAATCTTCGTCGCAACTACAGGAAGATAACATGATCACTCTTATTGAAAATAATGAAGTAAATTATTGTGCATTTGAAGAAAACATAACTTACAAACAATTGCCATTCGAATTGTATGAACTCATATTCTCTTATTTAAGAAACCATGAGGCCATCAAAGCTTGTTCGATCAATCGATTTTGGAAAATAAAAACCATCCATGTCATAAAAACAAGAGAATTGATGAAAATTGACGTTTTCGCAAGGCTGTTAGGCAATCATCTTAAAAGTCACACAAATTACGATCAAAAACAAACACTTTCAAAGTTTATATCCGATGCGCAGTATGGCAATCCAAATTGTATAGATCTAATAGTAGAGAAAAAAAATGAATTAAAAAACATTCTTTCATGTTTGTCAGAAAAAGATGTAGCCCAATTTTTTGATGGTTTTACAGCCGAAAAACCTCGATTATTTTATGAATTTGTTAATCTATCAAAAAAATATTTAAAATTACATGAACAGCTAAACTATGCGCTAAGTATCAGTAGCGATTCTATTATCAAAGATTTATTAAAAAAAGGAATTATTCCTACTAGACGTAGTTTGGATATTGCATTAGGACATACTACTTTTTTTTCAAATATAACCTATGCTTCTGTTGAAACTATAGAAACAATGTTAGAAACAGGAGCAATTATCCCATCTACAGAACATCTTAATATTGCAATTAATAAAAATTCAACGCCGATTGTTCTAGCTATGTTAGATGCGGGAGCCATCCTTAAAGAAGAGCACTTAAATCTGGCTATAGAAAAAAATTTCCTTCCTATAATGCGAACATTGATAAAAAGAGGACTTAAACCAACCTGTTTTCATATGGATCTAGCCGAAAAAAACAGCTCTTTTGAAGCCATCATGATGTTGTTAAGAGCAGGAGTTCCTCCATCGGAAAGCACTTTTAAAGTAATTGAGAGATCAAAAATCGCCCTCAACAAAGATGGCTCTTTAGCCGAATTCAATAAACTTTTAAAGCCCTACGGACTATCCCCTATTATAGTTGAGCCTGCGTCGGAGTCAACCTCACCTATCATCAGATGGCTTTTATCCCCAATCGACCACCTCTTCGATTTCTAATCCAGAGGATTTTTACCCACTGCCGTATATACGTTCCAAACTGTATGATTTTTTCAACGCAGAGACGCAGAGGAGAACAGGAGAATTGTTTTGTGCTCTTGTTCTTCTCTGCGTCTCTGCGTCACTGCGTCTCTGCGTTGAAAAAATCATACAGGTTTATAAAAGTCTCTTTTCTTTCTCTCTAGATTTCGGTTTGAAAACGGTAGTTTTAAAACACGACGCCTTTATAGACGAGGGCCCGCTCTGGATCAAGTGTCACAAGTTGGCCTTCCTTAAGATTGCGGTAGGCGGCATCTGCACGAACGATTGCCGGTTTTTCAAGCGTCTTGGCCATCTCCATCACATATTGCTCAGAGGCAAGGTCATCGATTTGATTTTGGAGAATAATACCTGAAGATTCTTTAATTAAAGGTAAATAAGACTCATTGCATTTAGTCAGAACAATTACATGGTCTTTTACTTCATAAGGTTGAACCGATTCCGGAGTGAGAATAAGAACGATAGTTCCATGAACTCTTGGGCCTGAGCCTGTAAAGCCGCGAACAAGTACATCTCCGATGCTTTCCACAATCATTAAATTGGTTGTTCTTGGCACGCCAAAAGGTGTTCCTGCAGTAATGATGACAAGATCCCCATAGTTAACATATTTTTTTTCCAAAGAAAACGCGCTAATTGTTTCAAAAGCCTCATCTACAGTTTTTGCCTGATCGCCTAAAAACGGAATGACTCCCCAAATAATGGCCATCTGATTGTAGCATTTTTCATTGCTTGTCATGGCAATAATGGGCATTTCAGGCCGCAGTCTGGAAAGTAGCCTTGCGGTTGAACCCGTGCTTGTAAAGGCAAAAATAGCCTGTGCTTTGGAACTATAAGCCGTTTTAACTGCCGCCAAAGTCAATGAAGAGGGCACATCATGATACACAAGCGGTGAGTGAAGATTAAAAAATGTTCGGTAATTAAAGTCTTTTTCAGCTTCTTTTACGATACTGATCATCACATTCACAGTCTCAAGAGGGTACCTGCCGATGGCAGTTTCACCGGACAACATAATGGCGGAAGTACTATCGTAGATTGCGTTTGCAACATCGGATGCTTCGGCCCTTGTCGGTCTTGGGTTATTAATCATTGATTCTAACATCTGTGTCGCAGTGATTGAAGTTTTTCCTGCAAGATAGCATTTGCGGATCATCATCTTTTGTAAAGGTGGCACTTCAGCAAGTGGAATTTCAACTCCCAAATCCCCTCTTGCAATCATGATTCCGTCAGCTACTTGAACAATGCTATCGAAATTATGGACGCCTTCACTATTTTCAATTTTGGCAAGAACAAGAATATTGCTTTTTTTCTCTTCTTTTAACAAACGTTTGATCTCAAGTACATGATCTGCTGATCTTACAAAAGAGGCTGCTATCATGTCTATGTCATGAAAACATCCAAAACGAATATCATCGGTATCCTTTTCTGTTACGGCCGGTAAATTGAGGTTCACATTGGGCATATTCACCCCTTTGCCCGATCGAATTTTTCCGCCATTGTCGATTTCAACCAATACGCCTTTATCAGAAATTTCAACGACGTAAGATGATATATAGCCATCGTCGAATAAGACTTTTGTTCCTAAAGTCACACAATTTAAAACACTTCCGGGTAAGATTGAAACTTGATTGTTATCTCCTTCAATAGATTCTTTTACAAGAAGCCAGCGATCTTTTTGTTTAAGGGTGATTTCACTATCTTTAATGCTACCCAGTCTAATTTCCGGCCCTTTAGTGTCGAGCATGATAGCAAGCGGCTTTCCGGTTTTTTTTCTTGCTTCTTTTAAAAAATTGATTACTCGTTCATGTTCTTCTTTTGTACCATGACTAAAGTTAAGTCTTGCCACATTCATCCCTGCCTCAATGAGCTGAATAATCATTTCAAGGCTATTAACGGATGGACCCATTGTGCAAACAATTTTCGTGCGTGTAGTCATCGATTTTTACCCCTTGTTGATATCCTTCATCGTACCAAAAATCCCCTCATTTCACAACAATAAAGGTACACACCTTTTTCACCACAAAGATTCCACCGTCTTGAATGATTTTTTTACCGCGAAGAGCGCGAAGAAGCGCAAGCTTAAGCTTGCGGGAAGAAACGCGAAGAAGCGCAAGCTTCGCTGCGAAAAACAAAGAAGAAGGGTTAAGATAACCTTCTTTTCCTTTCTTCTTAATCGCGCTTTGGCGCGCTTCTTCGCGTTTCTTCCCGCAGCGAAGCTGCGCTTCTTCGCGTTTCTTCCCGCAGCGAAGCTGCGCTTCTTCGCGCTCTTCGCGGTAAAAAAACCCCTCACAATGGTATATTTTTGTGGTGAAATAAGTAGCTGTCATGACGGCACGATGCGACCGTCTTCGATACGATCAATTTTGTCGGCAAATTCTAAAATTCTTGCATCGTGCGTGATAACAATAACTGTAATATTCTTTTTTTTTGCAGCTTCTTTCAGAAGTTCCATAATTTTATGCCCTGTTTGAACATCCAGTGCGCTTGTGGGCTCATCGCAAGCAATAATTGCAGGATCGTGGATCATGGCCCTCCCTATGGCAACCCTTTGCTGCTGACCTCCGGAAAGTTGTGTTGGTAGAACACCAATCTTATCACTTAAATCTAAATCTGAAAGAAGCTGCTTTGATTTTTCCAATGCTTCTTTTTTTGGATGGCCCGAAATAATGAGGGGCAGAGAAATATTTTCTTCACAAGTCAATGTGGGTATCAAATTAAACATCTGAAAGACAAACCCCATGTTTTTTCCTCTAAAATGAGTCTTAAACGTATCTTGGAGGCACTGAAGATCGATACCATTAATCAAACAATCCCCGGAACTTCGTGACAAAATGCCGGTTATAATGGAAAGAAGCGTTGTTTTCCCGGAGCCCGAAGGCCCGACAAGCATACGAAGCTCACCTTTATTGATTGTAAGATCAATCCCTTTTAAAGCATCAACTCTTGTGTTAGCTTCACCATAAAATTTTGTGAGTTTTTTACAAACAATAATGGGTTGATTTTCCATAATTAACCTTTAAATACAATTGCTGGGTCTAATTTTATAATTCTTCTCATACTAATTAAAGATGAAAACAAACTTATAAAAAGAATTGCGAAGAAACTTAAAAAATAAAGCCATAATGGCATGCTGAACGAAAGTTCGGTGCCTGATGTTAGGTAACCAAAAAGGCTCGCTGCGCCAACACCTATCCCCCAACCAATGATGCTCACAAAAGCGGCTTGAAGGAGTACGATCTTAGCAAGCATTTTATTATCTGCACCCATCGCCTTAAAGACCGCAAAATGAGGAAGATGATCTACAGTGAAGGTATATAAAGTTTGCCCTGCAATTGCCATTCCAATAATAAAACCTAAAGCTATGGCAACACCAAAATTCACAAAAATGCCCGTATATTTGATGTAATATTGCAATGTCAACCATTTAAACTGGCCTGTCGTGTAGGCGCTTAGTCCTGTCTGTTTTTTAATGCGTTCACATACATCTTCCGGTGATACACCCTCAATTGAGCGAGCAATAATAAATGAAAGCTGCTTTCTTTGTGAAGGGATGAATGTAGTTGCGCGCCCATATGTCGTGTAAAGTACGGGCTGTGATTGAAAAGTACGGGATCCGCTACAAATTCCTGCAACATAAGCACGATGGTCGTTAAGCTCCATTGTGGTTCCAATTTGCATAGGAATAATTTGTCCGTCTACCTTTGATGCAAGCTTGGTTGAGGCACCAACCTGGTTAACAAAAACGGCATCGGGCGTACGCAAATCTTCAATATGACCCTCAATCATAATTGGAGGCCCTCCAATTAAGGTTGCATCGTCTATACCTAAAATTACACAGGTTTGAAAAGTTCCATTGGTAAGTCTTGCTTGTATTGTTCCTTTAAAAAAAGGAACAGCCCATTCAACCCCTTCAACGCTTCTAACCCTAAAAACTTGTGTATCTTTCATCGGTTTTATGTCGTCAATATATTGAACAGTGGGGTCCATAACCCAAATATTTGGTTGGGAAGTGTCTGTAATAAGACCAATAGTTCTATTTACGATTCCAACAAGAATTGCAGATTGCTGAATAATAATGAACGAGGCAAAACAAAGTCCAAGAACAATGCCGATGTACTTCACCCTATCTCCAATCAGCATTTTCAATGCATATAACAGCATCTAATCCTACCAGTTGCCTCCGAGGGCTTTATAAACGGTAATTAAATCAATCATTAAGGCCCTTTTTGCATCGGTTACACTATTTACAGACCGAAGCCAAACTTCTCTTGCTCTTAAAACTTCAATATAATTTGATAATCCAGCTTGAAAAAGATCTGTAGTAAGGTTTAAGGCACGATTGTTAGCAGCTTCTTGACGCATTAAACTTTCCAAGCTCTTCTCTTGATTAAAATAAGCTGTTAGGGATTGTTCTGTTTCCTGAATCGCTCCCATTACAGTTTTTTTATAAGCAAAGTAACTTTGATTGCGTATTGCGACCTGTTGATCAACAACCGCTTCTCTTTTGCCAAAGTCCAAAACAGGTAAGGTGACAAATCCTCCAATTCCCCATATTAAGCTTTCCGGTTTAAAAAGTTTATTCAAACGATTTGACGCAATACCAACATTTGCCCCTTGTAATGGATTTGATGCAAATGAACCGCTTGAACCTGTTAAGGAAAGGGTTGGCAATAAATCAGCCATTGCAATACCAATATCTTCAGTTGCCGCAGCAAGCTCCCTTTCAGCACTCCTAATGTCAGGCCTTCTTCTTAATAAGTCGGACGGCAAAGCGATAGGAACTTCGCCTGTTGCATTTGGTATAGGTTTTTCATCTGCAAAATATTTTATAATTTCTTCAGGTAGAATTCCTGTTAAAATAGAAAGAGAATAGATGGCTTGTTTTAATGAGGATTCAGCTAGTGCCAATATCGATGCGTCCCCTTCATAGATAGCGCGTATACTTTCATATTCTTGCATATTAGCAATGCCTGCATCCACCCGAGATTTTGAAAGATCGAGCAGTTCCTGATCTAATTTAAACACATCTTCTGCCGTACTCAATCTTTTTTGAAGAGCGCGTACTGTAACATAAGCTGATGCAACATCTGAAACGACAACAATTTTAACTCCTTGAAAATCAAAAGCTGTTGCCTGCCAAATAGCATAAGAGGCTGACGCACCTCTTCTAAATTTACCCCATAAATCGATTTCCCAAATAGCTGCAAGACCCATTTGATAAAAATTATCGATCGGTGAAAGTGTGGGCTCAAGCGGATTAAGTGGATTGACAGTGTTCGCATTTCGAAAAGACCTACTTGCCCGAAAACGGGAAGCTGTCATGGAGGCATCAAGTTCTGGTAGTATTTGTGTAAATTGCACCCAATATTGAGCGCGCGCCTGAAAGATTCTTTCAAAAGCGATTCTGTAATCATAATTTTGACTTAAAGCTGTTTCTATTAAATCATTTAATAATGGGTCATCAAACCTGCACCACCAACGCACAAGATCTTGGTCATCAATAAGTTCTGTCCTATCAGGCTGATCTTCTATAAAATCATCAGGCAAAGCATCATTTGGTGGGGCATAGTTTGGACCAACCATACAACCTGTAAGTGATAAACTACAAAGGATCAAAAAAGCATAGGATTTCATTTTAAGATTCTGCATTTGGTGTTGATTTAATAAAAACATCTAAGATTTGTCCTGCATAGATCGGTAAATCCTTTTTTTCAAACTGGTAAAGCACTTGCAAAACACGTGTATCGACTCTTTCACTTGTGATACCGGTAAATGATCTTTTAGGGATGATGTAAGGTTCTACCCTAATAAATTTCATAGTAAAACCGATATTTCTATTACCCCTGACAAAGGCAGTTGCTTCTGCCCCCTCACTAAATTTCCAAGCATCATCTTCATCAATATCCACTCTCATTTGCAAGGGATCGACGGCTCCCATTAAAATAAGGGTCCCATTTGCCGCCGCCCTCCAAGTGGATGCTGCAGAAATAACAGGAATAATAGGTGCTATTTCGCCGACATGAATATTGACTTGAAGAATTTTACCATCGACTGGTGCTAAAATAATGGACTTTTCTATATTTGCTTGAATAACATTCAAATTAGCTTGAGCAACTTTTAAATTTTCTCTGGCTTCAATAAAGGCATAATTTGCTTGTTGATAAATTTGTTCACTGACAGCCTTTGAGCCCTGCAATTTTTTATAGAAGGAAAATTGCTTGGCTCTATCTTCAAGGGTTGCTTGTGCTACATTAATAGAGCTTTTCGCTTGAGCAAGCTCTGCTTGAAATTTTCTTTGATCAAGTTCAAAAAGTTTATCTCCGGATTTAACCGTTTGACCTTCAACAACATATACTCTTTTGATAATCTCGTTAAAGGGTGATCCTATGGAAATATTATTTGTAGAAGCCTCAATGATTCCCGCAGCTGCAATACTATGTTGGTAGGGAGATCGTGCAGGGGGAAATGGAATGGGTTGCACAACAGCTGTTTTTTGGGTTAAAAAAACTGTATACAAGCCAAAAAGAGCTCCTATTATCGCTAAAAAGGGTAATAAAAATTTTCGGATCATCTGTTATCGCTTGTTACTTAAAAAAATATTTATATATCAGATCTGCCTTTTTACCGCGAAGCATATATATACCGTTAATAGGGATTTTTTTTACCGCGAAGAACGCGAAGAAGCGCGCTGAAGCGCGGGAAGAAACGCGAAGAGGCGCGCTAAAGCGCGATTAAGAGGAAAGGAACAGAAAGTTATATGTCTCTTGATCTTTGCATTTTCGCAGCAGCATAAGCTCCGCTTCTTCGCATTTCTTCCCGCAGCATATGCTGCGCTTCTTCGCGCTCTTTGCGGTAAAAAAAAGCATCCAAGACGTTATCACTTCTCTTTATGAAAAGGCACAAAACGTTGCCATTCTTCGTGGTGAAAAAAGGAGTGAAAAGCTAAGTTGACAAGTAATTAAAATTATAATTATAAAGAGTTTAAAGCTAGGAGGTTCTTATGTTTACGCGGATTTTTTTATGCACAGGAATGCTCTATTTAACATATTTTCAACCATTCCAAGCTGAAATTTTAGATGTGAGAGTTACATGGACTGCTGCCCAATGCCAAGCGCGTTGCAATCAGCTACTACTTGCCCAATTTGGAAAGATATATGGTGTAGCTTCTGTTCAAGTCAATCAAGCAGCCGGCCAAGCTGATTTAAAATGGAAACCCAAAGTGATCTTTTCCTTCCAGTCAATCGATTCTGCCCTCCGTATGATAGGCCCTTTTCCAAATGATGTACGCGTCAAAGTCAGAGGGAAAATTCAACACGACCCAGTTAACGTAAAAATTATTTCCGACGGGGATGGCACACCTTTTTATTTATTAAACCCAATCATTCCAGTAAAAAATCAGTTAGTCATCGAAGACAGTCCGTTTAACCGCCCTCTTACCCCTGACACACGCAATAAACTGATTGAGGCCCAAAAAAACAATCAAATGGTTACCATTGAAGGGCCACTTTTTGAGCCCTATCGTTCTCCACCACTACGCATTGTGGTTGAAAGCCTTAATATAGAGGAGGTTGTAAAAAAATAAACTCTATTGCATATTTTAGTTTTAAGCAACCAAGGACGGTAGTTTATGCAAGAAATCAACGCATTAAATACGCATGAATCGAGAATATACGATTTAAACTACAATCAAGAAGACGATGAGCTACTTGATACAAAAATTTCTTATCTTAATCAGTTAAAAAAGATGGAAGAAGAATCCTCGATCACAGAGCAATTGAATGACCTTATAACCGTTTGCGATTTAAAGGCGAGTGGCAATGAAGCTCTTTATAATCGAATACTTTTTTTTGCTTTCGAAGTTATAAATAAAAAGGAACTTACCATCTCCGAATCAAGATCTTTGATGGGCAAATTAATTTATTTGGTCAATCAAAATATAGATGAAGTCAGCACGCTTATCAAAGACAAATCAATTCAAGATCAGAGAATCCTAATTCATGAAGCTTTTGAAAAAAAACTAAATGCAATCACCGCCTCCCTTTTAAAGTTTGTTGATGAGCATAATCAGGGACTTCTTCATAACGCTGAAAAAGCTTTGAGTGTAAGGATACCGATAGAGCTTGCCAAAGCATTAATCAGTGATTCAGGATTCATCAATATTGGCATTATAGAACCTTTGATGAAACGATTTTTAAGCCAAAGAAAAATGCCTTTTGAAAAACATATTGCCTATGTTTTAAACTCAATACGATTATCAAAACTCTTACGTCAAAAAATCCATCTTATCCAAAGTCCTTTTTCACAGACAATGCCGGCAAATGATATCATTCGAATAACACTAGGAATCTCTAAAACAATACCTAACGCAATTGATGCCAAAAAAACTGCATTGGCAGCATTGATTTCACATATGCGCCAAAGTCCTGCAAATTCTTGTTTTGCCTCATTCCTCGCCATTGAAATACTTTCAAAACAACTCCTCTGCAGTTTAGACGATTTTTGCGAACTGCTCCAAAAAAACCATATATCGCGTAATGTTGATGGACAATTGAAAGAATTTTCCTTTCTCATGCGTACAGGAAATGAATCCACATCAAAGAAAGTTCTGCTGGATAAAACAGCAAAAATTTATGATGAAAAAAGACTCAGCTGCTTTCTTTGGCAGGTTCCGGGAATAAAAGCTGCTTGCAAAACACTTGGAATTAAAAAAAAACAGGATTTTTTGACTGAAATCAGTCTTGAACTTTTAGAGGATCGTAAGATTGCCGAATTTTCAATTTCCAAAATATTAAAAAAAATTGCAAGTCATGCGTTGGGAGATTTTGAAAATAATTTTTATTGTGCAAAATTGAGCTTTGAAAGCCAATTGCATAGTCCTCTTTTAAGGGTGTGGGAAAATGCTATTGCTTCGATGGCAGAGGCCACTGAATATGGGAAATTGACAGAGGCATTAATTGATTCCGTAATTAAATCTGTAGCCAAATTATTAGGAACAAATATAGTTATCAAGCGCGATTTAAAACAGAATTTTAGAAAATACCTTATTGAAGCATCTCACTATGCATACGATACAGACATTAAAAATAAAGAAGTTTCAAATGATGGAAGATCTGAAAGAGGTGCTTTTATTTTATATAATAAAAACAACTCAAATAGCAGCAAAAATTGGAAACGCATCGAAGATAGCCAAGATTTTCGCGCATTTATTACGGACATTATGAGTCGCAGTTTTTGTAGCTTTAAGGAAAAAGAAGAATTATTGAACCCAATTAAAGATTATATTAAAACAGACAAATTTATTATTGATTGCCTACATTTTTACGAAGTTCAAAATAGTTACAAATCTGATGCGGAATTAATCAAAAACATCAATGATATAGCTCATACGCCTTGGAAGGATAAGACAGGCAATAATTCAAATGAGGTTTTAAGAATCTATTCCAATACACTTGGCCAATCTCAATCCTCCGTTTTTATTTCTAAAAACGCTTCTAAACTCTTAGCGTCTCTGATTGAAATGGCAAAAAAATTTCCTGAAAAAATTAAAAAAAATTTAAAAGAAAATCCGGGTTTGCTCTCCCCCTTGATCATAAAAGGTCAACATGCCTTGTCCATGATGTTTGGACATGAATCTTTTAAGGGGGTACTAAACGCAGATAGACCCGGTTCATCCAAAAATACTACAATAAATTCAGATAAAACTATCTTGGAATGGATCAATGAAAATTTAGTTGTTCAGGGAAAAAAAGTTTCTGACAGTAAAGTAACCCCGGAAATGAGTAAAAAGCTCTATTTTTTTATCACCAATGCGACGATTTTAAAAGATGACAAACAGGCTCTTATCACATTTCATGAAAAATACCAAGCCCTGCCAAATGAAATATCACTCTCCAATCTAAGAAATAGCGTTATAGATATTCTTAAAGAAATTCTCGATGAAAAGTTCTACTCTATTAAAAGAAGTATTATTGAAATTGATGATTGTATTTTTAAACATATCATTCCAAAGGTATCAAAAGAGAAAATTTCAACATCAATCATTCATTTTGCTGATACTAACTGGGGTTCTGGAATACATAATATACATTTTTGTTTTATCTTCAATCCGGCAAGTGCGGCAATCGAAATTTGGGAAGTTTATGAGGATGGCACAGGGTTGCAGCCTATTTGCCAAAACGATTGGCTAAAAAAACCCTGGGAAGTTTATGTTCCATAGTTAATGAATTCAGGGCTTAAGGGATTTTGGAGTACTTTTAAGGGATTTTTAAAGACTAAAAGGACAAAAAGGACTTAAAGGACTTAAAGGACAAATCCACCGTCTTGGAGGTATCCTAAGGTATTATTAATTTTGTCTAAATAAACTAACTGATATAATTTATAGGGTTGGTTGGTCCTCATAGTCCCTTGTGTCCCCTCCCTCCCCCATCACCCGAAAAACTTAAAAAAAATAATTATAACTTGAATTTTTATCAGATACTCTTTATCTCTTTTCATTACAGAAAAAATAAGCCAGGTGTCAGATTATGCCAAAAGATGAAAAACAACGAAATGAAATGCCAAATAAAAAAAAGGGTAAATCATTCTTGATCCTTAGTGCAGTTACAGCACTTTTTATTGGAGTCATGGGTTATGAAGTCGTACGTGAAAATGAACCTAAAAACCTTAAATCAACAGATGAAAATAGATTACTGATCAGCAGAAATAAAGGTCTTTATGAAAAAGCCGAGAAAATAAATCTGAACTTGCTAAAAGCTGAAAATCGTCATTTTTCAAATAAAATCATAGCCTTAAAAGAAGAAGCTCACGCCAATCGAAAACGCCTGCATGATCTTCAAATTTCTTTGTTGTCTGCAAAACAATCCAAGGAAAATAAGGAAATTTCAACCTTAAAAGAAGAACTTAAAAAAGAAGAACAATTAAATTTAAGCTTGGAAGAGATGCTTGAAAGATTAAAATCTGATATTCGAAGTAAAGAAGAGCAGATTAAAAATGATCAAGCCTCAATGTTGAGTTTAAATAACTCTCATCGTCAACTTGAGATAAAATTGGGTACCCTTCACAATCAATCAAGCGATGAGAAAGAAGACCTTGTCAAAACAATTTATCAGCTAGAATCTGCTCACACATTGCTTAAAATGGAAATGCAAGATCATCTTGTTCAAATTCAAAACCTAGAAACATCAAAAGAAGCTGCCCTTGCAGAAAAAATGCGTCTAACAAAATTAGTATCTGAACTTGAAAACAGCGAAACTTTACTAAAAGATGCAAATAAAGAATATCTTGCCCAAATTGAAAAACGTGAAGCTGAATTGGAAAAACAAGAAGATTTAAATGGAAAGCTAAGTTTAATAGCATTGGACAAGGAACTTGATGCCGATCATTTCAAAGAGAATTACCAAGCTGAAAAGTTAGTAGCAAAATCAGATGCGATAAATTTAAGTATGGTTATTGAAACAGAGCAACTAGCTTCAAATCTTTTCCAAAGGGAACTTCACTATCATGCATCAGAGCTTGCTTCTGCTAAGGAATTGCTAAAAAATAGCGAAACATTATTGGAAAATCTTGCACAAGAAAAAGCTCAACAGGATAGACAAGTTGAATTTTTCATCAAAGAAATAGATGAAAAAAATGAAATGCTTAGCTTAAATAAAAGACTCTTTGAAGAACTGGAAATGCAGTCATACAGAACTAACGAAGATCTTAAATTATCACTTGCAAACCAACAACAAAATACGATGGAATACACTGTTGGACAACTTCACGATTTATATATGAATGAACAGCTTTCTCATCTACTTTTTGAAGACCTGTCGCAAAAACAATCAGAATTTGATCAGCTAAAACTTGTTCAACATGCTTTATCCCATGATAGAAATACTCTTAAAAGTCTTATAATTGATAAAGATAACCAAATAGCATCACTTGGAGAATCTATAGAAAAGCTTGAAGAAGCTTATACAATTCAGAATGAAAAAATGAATGCTGAGCTTGAAATTTATGCAAATCTTGAAAATGAAAAGACAAATTTAGATGCCCTTGTCCAAACTAGGAACGAACAGTTAGAGGAAATGAAGGCACTTATAGCTGCAAATCAGCAAATCAATGAAAGATTAACAGAAGAACTTGAAAGCCAAATAAAACTTAAAAATGAGAACGAAAGCTTATATACGAATTTAATTGCTGATAGAGAAGCTAGCAATCAAGCATTCATGTACAATTTAAGCGAACTTAACGACCTCCTAAATGTACGAGAATATCAATTGCAAGAATTGAGTTCAGAGATCAGTTCATGTCAAGAATCAAAACGAGCGTTAACGCAGGAAATTGAAAGTTATGCCAAAGAAATTGCTACCGAAAAAGCAAATCGGGAAAGTATTGAAAAAAATTTAACAGAGTTAATTGCCCTTATTGAATTGCGTGAACAGCAATTAGAAGAAACAACAGAACTTGCAACCTCTAACCTTGAATCTAATGAAAAAGTTGCCAATGAGCTTGAAAGTTACATTCGCGAATTTGCACTAGAAAAAGCTCATCGTGAATCTATTGAAGATAAATTATCTGAATTAACAACTCTTGTAGAATTGCGTGAAGAGCAATTAGAAAAAGCAGTAGCTCTTGCAAATTCAAATCAAGAACTTAAGGATCATATTTCAAATGAGCTTTCATTGGATATTGCACTGGAAAAAAATCGTCGAGAAGAAATTGAAAAAAATTTGAGCCAAATGACTGCCCTCATTGAATTGCGTGAACAGCAATTAGAAGAATCCAAAGCATTATACATATCAAGTCAAGAATCAAATGAAAGAGCCTTTTTAAATCTTGAAGACTATTACTCTAAACAAATTGAAAATGAAAAACATTATCGTGAAACATTAGAGAAAAATATCACAAATTTTGAAGCTCATATTGAATCTTCTGAACATCAATTGGAAGAAGCAAGAGCTCTTGCACTTTTAAATTTGGAATTTAAAGAAAAAGCAGTACTTGAACTTCAAAGCTATTCAGCAGACATTGCGCTTGAAAAAGCTAATCGTGAAGCTATTGAAAATAATTTATCCCTGTTAACGGCCCTCGTTGAATTGCGTGAACAGCAATTGGAAAATGCTAAAGCCGCAAAAGAGACTATTGCAAAAGAGTTAGAAAACAAAGAGATAGATTTTTCATCAGAAATTGCTAAAGAACAAGCTAATCGTGAAGCTATTGAAAAGAATGTGTTCGAATTGGCAAATCTCATCGAATTGCGTGAAAAGCAATTGGAAACCCTCAAAACCATATGCATTTCAAATCAAGAATCCATGGAAAAAGCAACATCTAATATTGAAAACTATTATTCTAAACAAATTGCAACTGAAAGAGCTAATCGTGAAGCTATTGAATATAATATAATTGAGCTTGCAAATCTCATAGAAATGCGTGAACAGGAATTGGAAGAGTCTAAAACCTTTGCGCTTACTAATCTTGCATTGAAAGAAGAAATGGCAAAAGAGCTTGAAAACACTCTAAAAACAAAGATTGAAAAAGAAAATCAATATGTCTTTGAGATTGCCAATGAAAAAGCTCAACGTGAAGCCTTTCAAAAAAATATGAATGAATTGACAGCGCAACTTCAATTAAGAGCGGAACAATTTGAAGAAATCAAGGCTTTTGCAGATCAAAAAATGCAAATCAATGAAGAATTAACAGATCAAATTGCTAAGCTTGAATTTGATAATGCAAGGAAAACTCAACTACACAAGAAAAATGAAGGTGAAATTGAAGTTTACACTCAAGCTCTGGATCAAGCTCTTATTTTGCAAGATATTGAAAAAAATGCCGCTATCCAACTTGAATTGGCTCTTAATGAACTCAAAAGTTTAGTTCAAACCAAAGAGTCAACAAATCAGGAACTTGCTAAAGTCATTGTTAAACAAGAGGAATTCTCTCAAAATATTCTTCAAGAATTTGAACAAATTAAAGCTTTGAACTTAAAAAATGAGAAGGAAGCTAATACATTAGCCGAGCTTCTCCTATTCAAAGAAAAAGAATTGAGTGAATTGAAAATGGCAGTCAAAGACAATTCAATAAATAAAGAAGTTGAGCTGATACAAACTGCAAATCTCAACACAAAATTACAGACTCAAGTAGAGGATCTCGCGTTTGAGCTCAATAAATATAAACAGCAACTTGATGAAGCATGGACCACTTATAAAGTAGCACAGGAAAAAACAGCTGAAAATGAAAACCAACTCAATAGCCTTGTCGAAGTGCTTTTCAGACGCGAACATGAGCTTTTAAAAGCTCTGAGCGATGAGGAGAATCTATGATTTTGGTGGAAAAAAATCCAACAGTTCAAATTGTTGAGACTACGACAGTCCAAACAAACGTTATTTTGAATGATGATGAAGCTGAAATAACTCATTGTAAAAAATTTGGTAAAATAGTTGCAGAGGCTCTTGCTTGGACCAACAGTTTAGGATCTACAGCAAACACTGCTGCTAATACAGCCTCGCTTGTCGTATTTCTTACTAGTAACTGTAACGGCACCATAGCACCTTATATTGTATCTCTTGCATTTGCAGGGGTTTATAACATGGTTGCTGTTGCTAAGGACCTTTACGATATGCAAAAAGGCAAACGCGACGAAAAAAAAGCTCTTAAGAAAGAAATCGAAAGAAACGCACTCGAACACAAACGTCATCATGAACTTTCCGAACAAATGAGAGACATTTCAAAATCTTTACAAAATTATCAAAAAGGTGACAAAGAGTGTTTGAAGAAGTGTATTACTTCGGTAAAAAAACTTCCGGGTTTAGAAACCAATTCCGATATCAGAGACAGATGGCTTTCCGATGTGATACAGGCAGCAAAAGATGATGAAAGGCTAAAAAAAAGCTGTGAAGAAATTGAAAAATTAGGATTGGAAATTCAAAAAATAAAGTCCGATTTAGCAGGTATTCATAAATCCCAAATGGATAATACCAATGTAAAGGATTCTAAAATAACAGAAAGCGCAGCTCGTTCTGGAAACGCCAAACAAGAAGAGCTTATAGAAGCCTTAAATGATTATCAAAGCAAATGGAATAACTTTGAGGAAATATTGCTAGCTGAATTTGAATTGGAATCGGGTTTAAATTACTTTGGAAACGATATCATGTGTTGTAAAGATGGCAATGTTGTTACCGAAGCTGAAGTTCAATCTGCCAGACGACACGAAGAGCCACTTATAGAAGAAGCACAACTCATTTTTAACAAAGATGCACTGGAACAAATCTAAAACAATAAAGCAGACATTAATATATATTGTTTCTACTTCAATCTGAAAATTTTTTTAGATTTCTACAATCTATTAAAACTTTTATGATTTTTTTCAGGATATTCAGGATCGCTCCGCTTCGCTTCGCGGCAGGATCAGGCAGGATAATATCAACCTTAAG
>JBBSJT010000014.1:0-30334 GCA_038257035.1 Chlamydiia bacterium | reverse complement strand
TGCATGATCAAGCAATACCGGCAGCAAAATTTCATGAGGTAGATCAGCTTCCTCTGACTCCCCTGCTTGCTGATAATGCTGTAATAAAAAAGATTCCATCAATTCTTGATCATCTTCGACGATTTTCTCAAAATTAAACTGGTGCGCTCCCATCAATCTGCCATGTCTAAAAACAAGCTTACTTAAGATAATCTCATCGCCTTGTCTAAAAATTCCTAATGCATCAACATCCGCGCCAAGTGGTTTATCTACGCTCTGACTTTCCAAAGTGCGCTCAATCTGGCGAATGACTTTTAAAATTTCCCCTGCCTTTTCAAACTCAAAAAGATCTGATTCTTTTTCCATTTCTTGGTAAAGGTCTTTTAAAACTTCCTTATCTTGGCCCCGTAAAAATCGAATGACTCGGTCTACAAGAAGATCATATTCCACCTTTGTACATTTATTGACGCAAGGGGCCACACATCGCTTCATTTCGTAAAGAATGCAGGGTCTTACACGACGCAAAAGTTCCTGATCAGAACATTGGCGTAAAGGGAAAATTTTATGGATTAGATCAAGTGTTTGCCTTGCTGAATAAGCGCTCGTATAAGGGCCAAAATAGAGCCCATCGGCCTTTGGTTTGCCTCTATACCTGACAAATTCCACCTTTGGCCATCTAGATGATCTTGCTATTTTTAAAGCCATATAGCTTTTATCATCTTTCAAAAGAGCGTTATATGTTGGCTTATACTGCTTAATTAGATTGTTTTCGAGGAGGAGCGCCTCTTTTTCTGAAAAAACGACAATTGTCTCTATGGAATGAACTTTTGCAATAAGATAAGGGATCATCTCGCGGCCATCGCCACTTATCGCAAAATATTGCTTAACTCTTGACTGGATATTTTTGGCTTTTCCAATATAAAGCACATTCCCCTGCTTATTTTTCATTAAATAAACACCGGGGGCTTTCGGAAAAAGTTCTAATTTTGATATTTCAAAAGACATAAATTAATAATAATGGCAAAAAAAGATATAATCTACTGATTTTTTTCTCTTTTTAATGCAAGAAGTTCAAGCCTCTCTTGAAAGGCTTGTTTTAGATGAAACCAACGCTTTTTTTTGCTTTCAATTTCGCGAGCTGTTTTAACTTCCATCGATACACTTTCTGCTTCCAATTTAGTGTAGCGAAGAAACCATTTGGCATCTTGCCAAAGAAAACTTAAGCTGTTGTCATCATCGACTTGTTTGATAGTATGAATGCTGATGGATTTAGCAGGTTGAACGTTTTTTGGTTTAAGAAAATGTGAGGAGACGCAATCGTTGGTTTTCTTCTCATCAGAGGAGAATTCTTTACTTAATTTAACAGATTTTTCTTCTAGGGAATTTTCTTGGACGCAAAACTTTAGATCGGAGCCAACGTCTGACACAGGAGCAAAAGTTAAAGATTTATCACGTTTATCATCAATGCCGGTCTGCATATAAACTCCTAATATAGAGTATTCTACACTAATTTCATTATACTAAACTCTAAATTATCTTCATAGATATTACTTTTAAAGATTAATATCTTCTTTAATTACAAAGCAGGCCTTAAGCCTGCTTTGTAATTAACCTAATTCTTGGCGATTTTACTTAGACCATTGATTAACATAAAGGCTAATTTAATAGCTGGTACATCACCCGGAAGAACTGTATCTCCAAGAACATCTACAGCTTTTTCCATCGCTCCAAGCTCAACCTTATCAAGTGCCAGGCTTACAACACTCTTCATCAATTTTTTTGTTAATGGATGAGTCAACACGTCAACCACAACATCGCCAACTTTTTCTGCAGTTTCCCACATTTTATTGAGGGCGACCTCTTTTTCATCAAGCGGTTTTTTCTCTACAACGACAGCTTTTTCTTCAAGCTTAATAAGTTCTTGTTTTTGTCCATTTTTGAAAGCTGTGATATATTCGCCAACAGTTACAAACGGACTACAAACCACATTCACCATATTTTCCATATTCATCTTAAACACTCCTTTATTTGTTATAAATCTTCAAGTTAAAGACCAAATATAACCAGCCTGCGTTAAGCATGAATAAAGGCAATGTTAAGATTTTATGAAACTTTCGCCATAGCTAAACTTGTTGGCAAAACAGCTTCTTTATTTTGAACTTCCTGCAGGGCAAGCTGTCCGCAAGCTGCGGCAATATCATCGCCTTTAGTGTAACGGCAAGTATTGACAACTTTAGAGCCAAAAAGTACCGTACGGAAGTTCTTGATCGCTTTTTTATCGGGACGATTTAATTTTAATCCCGGCACCGGATTATAAGGAATAAGATTTACTGTGCATTGTCTGCCATGAAGTAAGTGTGCAAGTTCGTGAGCATGATCCGGGTGATCATTGATTTCGGCAATCATCGTATATTCATACGTGATATCGCGTTTTGTTTTTTTAGAATAATCATCCATTGCCGACATAATATCATCAAGTGGATACTTACGTGCGTAAGGAATGATTTTTTGGCGAATATGCTGGTTTGGAGCATGTAGCGAAAGCACAAGATTCACTTTCAAGCCTTCACCTGCAAGGCGTTTAATGCCTTCAACAATTCCAACAGTTGAAACAGTCATGCGTCTTTCCGAAATATTTAAAAGCTTTTCATCGCTCAAAATACGAATGGAACGTACAACAGAATCGTAATTTTTTAAAGGCTCGCCCATTCCCATATAAACGATGTGGGAAACGCGTTCATTTTTCTTTTCAAGCCATTGATTTATATGTAAAACTTGTTCTACAATCTCTGCAGGTCTTAAGTTTCTAACAAACCCTTGTTTACCGGATGCACAAAAGGCACATTTTGCAGGACACCCGATCTGAGAGGAAACACACACAGTGCGTCTTTTGTCAGAGCAGATCAACACAGATTCAACAAAGGTGCCTTCTCTTAGCTTCCATAAAAATTTGTAAGTTTCCAAATCATCGGAGGGTTGTACTCTTACTAGCTCTATTGTAGGCAGTTTTAAGAATTGAGATAGCTCGGCTTTTAAGTCCTTACTGATATTGGTCATCTTTTCCCAATCGAAAACAAATTTTCCATAAACCCAGTCAAGTAGTTGGCGCGCTTGGAAATCTTTTCCGCCTCGGTCTTTTACCCAAGTTAATAATTCATCATAAGTTAATTCACAAAAATCTGACATAATTTGACTTCTTTTTTTAATATGTAAAAAGGATGTTACCATTATATTAAATAAATTTCTACAAAAAAATTTGACAAACAAAACATGGAAATTGACTTTTAAAAATATTTATTCATATAAGCAGATAGTGAAGCTAACTATAAAACGGAGGTCCTTTGTATGATAAATAAAATTTTAATTTTAACTTGTGCCACATTCGTTATTTCTCTTGCCGCAGATGCCGGTTGCCCATGTAACAAGAAAAAAGGCAACCGACAAAAAGAACCCATCACTCATATCGTTAAATAACATACTTTGTGATTTTTAGCATAAAGACCGTATTAGGTTATTGCATTAGCATTTTTTTAAAGAAAATCCTAAAAAATCTATTGCTATAACCTATACGATTTTTCACAGGATATGCACGATCGCTTCGCGGCATGATATGCAGGATAATTTCAACCCCCAGTTGTACAATTGGTTGAAATTATCCTGCATATCATGCCGCGAAGCGATCGTGAATATCCTGTGAAAAATCTAAGATGTTATATTCAATAGCTTTAAGCGTTTCAACTCCAGTGTATAGCTAAAAGTTGAGTCATACGAAAATCTAGAAAATCATCGTTTGATCATGAGAAAATCATAAGAAAATCATCGTTAAATCAACAAGAAAATCAGTATGTTAATTGTTGAGGTAAATGCTCTTTTTAAGTAGACTTTTGTGAGATAACTTAATAAGGGCAAAGACAAGATGATTACCTATCAGGAAATACTAAAAAGACTTACCACATTTTGGGAAAAACAAGGTTGTGTTATTCATCAGGGCTATGACATGGAAGTTGGCGCAGGAACTTTCAACCCTGCCACATTCCTAAGATGTTTAGGTCCTGAGCCTTATAAATCAGCTTACGTCGAACCCTGCAGACGCCCGACCGATGGTCGTTACGGCCAAAACCCCAATCGCGTGCAGCATTATTTCCAGTTTCAAGTCATGCTGAAGCCCTCCCCTGAAAACATCCAAGATCTTTACCTGCAATCACTTGAAGAAATAGGCTTTAATTTAAAAGATCACGACATTCGATTTGTCCACGACGACTGGGAGCAGCCAACCATTGGTGCTTGGGGTCTTGGTTGGGAAATTTGGATGGATGGGATGGAAATTTCCCAATTTACCTACTTTCAGAGCGTTGGAGGCGTAGACTTAAAGCCTGTTACCGGTGAAATTACTTATGGAACAGAGCGCCTTGCCCTTTATCTTCAGAAAAAAGAGAGTATTTTTGATATTCAATGGAGTGACGAATTAACTTACGGCGATATCTACCAACAAAATGAAATCGACTGGAGCCATTACAACTTTGAGAATGCTAACACCGAAATGTGGTTTCGACACTTTGATGATTATGAAAAGGAAGCTAAAGCTTTAATTCAATTAGACCTTGCTGTTCCGGCGTATGATTTTGTGATGAAAGCATCACACGCCTTTAATTTACTCAATGCAAGGGGTGCCATTTCTGTTACCGAGCGTGCAGGTTACATCGCACGTATCCGCGATTTAGCAAGGCAAGTGGCTTTAAGTTACTTAAAATGCCGAGAAAAATTAAATTATCCTCTTCTGAACAAGTTTCCATCTAATTGTTCAAAACCAATTGAAACGCCAAGTTTGCTTGAAAAATTTGAAAAAGGAGATTTTGACGGCCATGAGGATTTCTTGATTGAAATTGGTACAGAAGAGCTTCCTGCAACTTTTGTGCCTATTGGCTGCCAGAACTTAAAAAAACAACTCACTGAACTTCTTCAAGCTGAAGGCATTTCCTTTACAGAGATTAAGTCTTACGGTACTCCAAGACGCTTAGCTCTTTATATAAAAGATTTAAAACTTGGAAAATCAGCCTTTTTTGATGAAAAAAGAGGGCCTGCAGTTTCTCAGAGTTTTAGTGAAAACGGCACTTTAAAACCTGCGGGAGAAGGTTTTCTAAGGTCCATTAAGGTTGATGGTCTAACTTTACAAGAAATTAAAGCTGATAAAGACTCAACCATTATGATTAAAGAAGTAAAAGGAATTGATTATCTTTTTGCTAATGTCCTACAGCCGGCATTATCAACGGCCAAACTTTTAGCTGAAAAACTTCCAAATCTCATTCAGAATTTAGATTTCCCTAAAAAAATGCGCTGGGGAAATTCAGAAATCTCCTTTGCAAGACCGATCCATTCGATTATAGCCCTCTTTGGGACAGATATTATTCCTTTTAAAGTCGGAAATATTGTTTCAAGTAATAAATCGTATGGCCATCGCCAATTACAGCCCGCAGGCTTTAACATCGATCATGCCAAAAATTATCTGAATACCTTAAGAGAGCATTCTGTAATGGCAGATATGAGTGAGCGTAAAGATGAAATTATGAAGCAACTAGATGAGCTTGAAAAGACACTTAATGCTAAAATCATTTGTCGCGACAGGGTTATTCCCCAGGTTTTAAACCTTGTTGAATGGCCAGAAGTTACTGCTGCAACTTTTGATAAAGTCTTTTTGAATGTACCAAAAGAAGTACTTATCTCTGAGATGGTAGAGCATCAAAAATACTTTCCGGTTGAAGGCCCTGACGGTAAGCTTACCAACCACTTTATTATCACAGCCAATACACACCCGACAGATCAAATTAGGGAAGGTAATCTAAAAGTGCTTGTCGCAAGGCTTAAAGATGGCGCTTTTCTTTATGAACAAGGCTTAAAAGAGCCACTGGAACATTTTAATGAAAAGCTAAAAACAGTCACTTTTCAAAAAGAACTCGGTTCTGTATTTGACAAAGTGGAACGTACCGTCAAACATGCACAATTTTTACAGAAAACATTAAATATCAGCGACTTTAATAAGGTCTCCCGTGCTGCTCTTCTTTCCAAGGCAGATCTTGCAACCGAAATGGTATTTGAATTTCCGGAACTTCAAGGCACTATTGGTAAATATTATGCTACAGAATCGAAGGAAGATAACGAAGTAGCAAGTGCCATTGAAGAACAATGGATGCCAAGAAGTGAACAAGATTCTCTGCCAAAAACAGAGACCGGGATTATTTTAAGTCTTAGCGACAAACTAGACAACCTCATTGGTTGCTATATTGCCGGCTTAAAACCAACCTCATCGAGTGATCCTTACGCATTAAGACGTCAAACTCTTGGAATCATTCGCATGTTAATTGAAGGTCAATACCGTGTCAATTTGATGCATATTGTAGAACAATGCTTTGATCATTTTCCGGAAAAGCTTAAAACTCAGAAAGCGACACTTTTAAAAGAGATCGAAGGTTTTATTTTAAGCCGTATTAAAACGGTCTTTTTGGATGAAGGTTTTGCTAAAGATGAAATTGAAGCTTCATTAGGGTCTGGCTTTAGTGATATTTATGATGCACACTGTAAAGTTATTGCTTTAAAAGAGTTTCGTAAATCAGGTGATTCCTTCTTGAAATTATTTGAAGTTTATAAACGTGCAAAGGGTCAGCTTGCTAACCATAAAGCTACAGACTTTAATAAAGCTTTATTAAAAGAAGAGGCAGAAATTGAGCTCGATAAATTTTTAGCGACAATAGAGCCTGAATTTGATTCAGCAATAAACTCGCATGATTACAGAAAGGCCTACGATTTAATTGCCGATTTGCAAAAGCCACTTGCTACACTTTTTGAACAAGTAAAAATCTTGGATGATAACAAAGAAATTCAAACCAATAGACTGAATCTTTTAACAAGAGTCTTTCATCTTTTTGATAAGCTCCTGGATTTTAGCAAGATTCAGTAGTAATATCTTGTACCGTAGCTTTATCTTATAACAGGGTTTAGCCTGTTACTAAACAACTCGGAATAGAATGGGTTAAGAACCATTCTCGCTAAGCTAAGAGGAGCAATTATAAAGCAGGCCTTCAGCCTGCAATCATAACCTATTGATACCTAGGGCGTTGCCCCAATGTCGTTAACTTAAGAAAAATTATAGGACAACGAGAATGCTAAGATCAATTGATTTGCGACGAGTTAATATCTGTCGCTATATTAACGAGGAGCAAAGCAATTGAGATTGGCGTTCGCAGTGTCAAAAAAATTTCTTTAAGTTAATGACATTGGGGCGTTGCCCTAGGCTATTATACACCAGGGCTTTGCCCTGAGGAATATTTTTCCAGGCCGAAGGCCTGACTTATAAAAGCCTAGGGCAACGCCCTAGGTATCAATATGTTATGATTGCAGGCTGAAGGCCTGCCTTATAGTTATTAAGTCCGTTACCTTTGCTTAACGCGAACAGTTAAAAATCCGTCGAACAAGCGAGAGGTGCGTGGCTCCCTTTTTAAACTTCAAGAAAGTTCCTTAAAGCATTAAGAATTATACTCTAATTCTTTATTAAGAATATTCTGCCTTTCAAGAAGTGCATTATACTGATCATATAAATCAGATACTTCATCAACAGTACTAATATCTATTTTCCCTTGGATTTCTTCAAGTTTCTGTTTAATTTCACCAATTTGTTCTTTAAGTTTGCTGACATTATCAAGCATCCCCAACGCCGCTAAATGAGGTAATGTTTCAATTGGGTGCTGCGAAAAATTACCATTAGTATCATTATATTCTTGCATTTCTTTTAAAGCGTTAATAAAACTACTGTTTTTTTGCATTAAGATCAAGGCCACACTTGCACTTTTAAAATCCCCTTCATCACCAATAGCCTCTCTAATTCTTTGAGGGTAATTTATCCCTATTACATGAGCAAAATCCTGCATGGCAATATCTTCATCTTTATTACCCATTACAGCATCCATTTCTTTTGCTAAATCTTGTAATTCTTTGTTTGCTAAAAGGAGTTTTATAGGGCTATCAGGTTTCAAGTTTTCGATAAACATCTCTTTTTTCTTTACCAAACTAGCATCTTCTTTTGTTTTAAGAGGAAAATCTTTAGGAATATTATTTAGTGAGTTTACAAAATCTATTCCAGCTTCTTCCTTGGGTTCCAAGGGGATGTCAGCTGCCAATTTCACAAACATTTCAACAGCAAAAAGGCGCAATTCAACGCTGTCAACATTTAGTAATTGGTCAAACAGAGTTAAAGCATCTGCTCTAACCTCCTCCTCCTTTATTGGTGAAAAACTATATTTACCAATCGTTTCTTCAATTGATTGGATTTCCGGAAATGACTCTTCTAAAATCTTATTTTTATAGAGTATTCTTACTTCTGTTTCTTCTATGTTCTTTTGTATTTCTTTTAAGTTGTTACTTGCTGATGTTAATTCCGCATTCATATCATGACTTCTAAATGCTTGATTATAAGCATTTTCATCTTCAACTAACTTTAAAGCTTTGGGAAGTGCTTCTTCATTTAAACCTATTAAATAACTTTTTAAATAGGCCAATTCATTTTGGTGATCTTCTCTTAATAATGGAACTTCAATCTTTTTCTCTAATTCAGCAAATTTTGTATCATAACTGTTTTTGACACCTATAAAATCTAGAAATTTGGTATAAAAACTGCGAGTATTGCCCTCGATTTTTTTTATCGTATGAAACATTTCTCTTGCACTTTTGATTTCTTGAGGAGTATTTGCGCTTTTAATTTTTTCTTCTAAAAAGTTAACAAGTTCTTTTAATTTGATTGTTTGAGGCTCATTTGTATTTAAATTTAGGATTTTAACAGTTCTTGATCCCCAGGAGGTTTTAACTTGCGTTGTGTTATCTAACGCAAATCTGACTGCCGGAGTTTCTTGTGATCCTTGTACAGGTTGCATAATTTCTCCTTATTTATAATAAGCAAGTTTCTTATTATAATTATAACATTAAAACAATATAATTAACTAACAATTATGTTAGTTACTAAAATCTATGATTTACCTGAACTTTCTTCATTTTGACAAACTGATTGTCTATATATTTATATGCAAGCAGCTGTCTTTGAGCATATTTTTCATCTTTTTAATAAGTTCCTAAAGTTAGTTACATTCAGAACAATTTGGTAAATTTAGATGGTTGTACATTTGTAGCACCACATCCGTGGTGCAGTAATTGGTTAACCTTACCGGTGGTTTCACCACCGGCTAACTATGTAAAACCGCTCCGCGGCTAAATTATTACCCATACAATTTGAATGTGATTCATAGATACTGGTGATCAAACTACGGTTGAGATTTCATCACGGAGTGATGGTACATAGGTAGCCGGTGGTGAAACCACCGGTATATGGGTAAATAACAATGCACCACAGAGTGGTGCTACAATTGGTTAGAATAAAAAAAAGGGGTTCTTGAAGTTTGAGAGAAAAGCAATCTAGTATACGTATACACTTGAGCGCTCTTCTTTTAAACTTTAAGATAGCCCCTTAAATAGGGTTAAGAACCTAATTCTTCGACTCTGTCATATAAGGCATCCTGTCTTTTATATAATTCTGTGTCATCTTTCTCAATAGAATTTTTCAATTTTGTATTAATTTCATCAATTTCGGAATTAACTTTATCTAATTCATTTATCTTGGCAAAAGCCTTTTTATATGCAGAAACTTCTAGATCCTTATTAGTGTATGCGCCTAAATCATTTAAAACATTCTCAAAACTTGTATTTTTTTGTAATAAAATTAAAGCAGTAAAAGCATTATCCATATCTTTTCCTTCAATAAATTCTTTCATATCTTCAGGATGAACACCCACAGTGTTTAAAGCAAAATTTTGTAACAAAGTAAAAGGTGAAAGACCTTTATCCATTTCAGCAGCTAGTTGCTTTAAATTTTCATTTTCCATCAGACGTTTTACTGGGCTATCTGATTTCAAATTAGCAATAAAATTTTCTTTTTTCTTGAGCAACAACGGATCATTTTTGATTTCAAGCTTAATGTCTTTTGGAATATTATTTAGGGATTCCAGGAATTTCATTGTATTTACGTCTTGTTGAGATAATATTTTCCCGGATGCCTCTTTTGCAGCAATATCTGCACCCTCAAGACGTGCTTCGGTATTATCAATATTATAGAGTTGATCATACTTTTCATATGCCGCTCTTTGAACATTCCCCACTTCATTTCCAAATTTTTTGTATTCAGGATATGAATTTAAAGATTTCTTTAAATCATTCAGTTCCTGCATTTTTTCTGGATCCTTCTCTAATAACTCTTCTAATCTGCTCTGAGCTATATCATCCCAGTCGGAACCATCGATATTTCTATTATTAAAATTTTCATTATATTCTTTTCTTGCCGCCTCTCTTGCGACGTCTATTTTTCCAGACAACTTTTCTAGTTTTTTTTCCAGGGTTTTCACCTGTTCAATCTTGGTGTCTCTTCCTAAAGCAACAATTTCTTTTGAGGTGATATTTTTATCTAATGCGCTAAATTTTTTATCATAGGTATTTTTAATTCCAAGTAAACCAAGGAATTTAGTTAATGGATCGCGACTTCCGCTCTCTAATTTTTTAACTGTTTGAAACATTTCTCGGGTTCTTTTTATCTCTTCCGGAGACTTTGCAGACTTAACTTGATTCTCCAAAACTGCAACAACATCTACTAGCCGCAAAGTAAGAGAGTGTTTATTTGGGGTTTCAGCCGTAACGACTCTTTGCCCCCATGAAGATTTGACTTGCATATTGTCATTTACTAGGAATTGTTTTACCTCTGTTGGACCTTGTAACGGACCTTGTGTAGGTTGCATGCTGCTCATAATTTCTCCTTAAATTACATCAATCCAAGTTCTGTATTTAATTATAACACTAAATTGGTATTTAATTAACTAAATTAGTAATTTATATTTTATAATTTTATTTGAATTGTTAATATAATACATGCAATTAACGTACCATTCGATGCATATTCAATACTTTGACCAGTTTTTTTGACCAGTTTTAACCAAAGTGAACAAAGAGAAACTCTATAACGAAATAATAAGTGAGGAATGAAAAGGGGTTCTTAAAAATTTTTAGAAGAGTTAAGCTAATTAGTATAGAAATGCTGAACTCTTCTGTCAACTTTAAGAAAACCCCTAAAGATTAAGAATAATTTTCCATCTTTTTATAAAGTGCAGTCTGCTTATTAATAAGCTCAGTAACATCATCGTTAAGGGAGCTATTCTCTAATTGCATATTTATTACATCTATTTGAGAGCTGATATCGCTAACCTCATTGAGCATCTCCTTTGCTGTGAAATGAGGTGCTAAATCAGTTTCAATTAACTGAAGAGAAAAATCTGGATGTTCATCTCTATATTGGTATAGATTTTTTAAAGCATCTAAAAAGCTTGTGTTCTTTTGCAATAATATAAGAGCAACACTTGCATCATCTATATCTTCTGTGCCAAGAGCAGCTCTAATTCTTTCAGGGTAATCAATGCCCACAATATTAGCAAAATCTTGCATGGAAACATTTTCATCCATAACGTCATCCATTACTTTTGCTAATTTTTGTAATTCTTCGTTTGCTAAAAGGGCTCTTAAAGGACTATCCGGTTTTAAGTTTTTGATAAAAATATTTTTTTTCTCTATCAAGCTTAAGTCTTCTTCTTTTTTAAGCGGAATATTTTTTGGAATAGTATTAAGTGACTGTATAAAATCTAATTTAATTTCGTCTTTTGGAGTTACTTGATGCCCAGCAACCATATTTACAGCCATTTTAGCAGCAAAAAGGCGCAATAGATCATCATCAACATTTGCTAGCTGATCATAACGGGAATAGGCGGCTAGTTTAGCAGTTTCTTCTTGTTCCGGTGTCAGCATATAACCATCCACCATTTTTTCTATCAATTTTGTCTCCGGAAATAATCTATCTAATTCCTCTTTTTTTTCATTAATTTTTGCTTTTATAGCTTGTATGCTATTTTCTAACTCTTTTAGAATTTCTTTGTCCGGGGTTTTGTATTTTTTTTGATCTTCCTCATTATGAAGTAAAATAAAGGTGTATTCCTCGTCTGCATCCTCTTGAGCTGCGGGAAGTTTACCTTCTACGGTCTTCAATGATGCTTTTAAATCACTTAATTCTTGTTGACGCTCACCCCTTAACAAAGGAGCTCCTATTTTTTTTTCTATTTCAGCAAATTTTGTGTCATAATAATTTTCGATGCCCATAAAACTAAGTAATTTAGTTAGCGGATTGCGACTTCCGCTTTCCAATTTTTTTATTGTCTGAAACATTTCTCGAGTTCTTTTTATCTCTTCGGGAGACTTTGCAGACTTAACTTGATTCTCCAAAACTGCAACAACATCTTTTAGCCGCAATGTAAGAGTTCCTTTGTTTGGGGTTTCAGCTGTCACGACTCTTTGTCCCAGTGAAGATTTGACTTGCATATTGTCATTTACCAGGAATTGTTTTAGCTGTGATTGTTTTAATTCCGATGGTCCTTGTAAAGGTTGCATATTCATAATTTCTCCTTAAATTTATAACAATCCAAGTTCTACATCCATTATAACATTAAATGAATTATTTAATTCAACTAAATTAACATTAATTAATTAACATAAACAGTTTTAGTTCAGTTTTAGATTTATAATGTTTTTATGTATAATACATGCAATTAATGTACCATTTTGATCTCATTTCAATTTAATAAAGTTGTTTTTAACACTGAGAACACCAAGGATGAAAAAAGAAGAAAATAGCATAAATTGGTGTTACTTTATACTTTGTAAGTCATTTGCTTTGCGTTAAAAAATGGAAAAAAAATACGGTTTATATTTGTAGTAAATACCGGTTCTACTTCAATGTGAAAAAATTTGAAAAATTATGAGTGGGCTGCTAAGAGACTTATTTAAAAGTATATACTTTCAAGTACATCAGTATATATTTGCAAAGTATAGCCTCTATCCTCTCTCTTTTTTTCTCGGTGCTCTCGGTGTTAAAAAAAACAGGGGTAATATTAGACTAATAGAACGTCTTTGCGACGCTTGAGGTTATTGAAGGTTTTTGCAAGCTCCAACGCCTCATCATCTGAGCATTGGCCGCTTTGGATTTTCATTTTGACTTCTTCGCGCTGCATCATCCAGTTGCGATCTAAAATGGCTTGAATAGTTTCAAGGTATTGCACTTCTGCCCTATCTTTATTCACTCTTTTTGTCATCAATTGTGAAAGTAGCGCTTGGACTTGGGGCTCATCGATCTCGATGATCATAGAAACTAAATCCATTGGCAGTTTTGCTTCAAGATTTTTTAAAAGCAATTCGTAGATTTTTTGGCAAGTGGTGCAATGCAATTGATCCAAGGACACATTCCTCTTTGCCAAAGCAACGAACTTTTCGTTTTGCTCGCCCATTAAGTAAAGCCAGCGTAAAAAATCAGATTCCAAAATCAAATTTGCATCAATTGTTTCCAAACCTATATTTGCCGTTGGCTTTAGATAGATGTTTGGCACATGATCTTGCATGGCACCAACCATCTCTTCCTTGACATGACAAAGATTGGCAAGCCTTCTCAAACTTTCCTGAACCATTACCGGGTGGCTCCATGTTCGAATTTGTTTTGCCATTAACTGGATAAGTTCGTTTTTTCCGGCAGGTGAAGATACATTTAAATTTCGCGATTGGTAATTGACCTGGAATGAAAGGTAATCAATAGCAGCATCCATAAGCTTTGAAAAATCGGCAGCACTATTTTGCTTTAAAAAAGAATCAGGGTCCATACCTTGAGGCAAATTAATAACTCGCACTTCAACCCCATCTCGCTGGAAAAGATCGCCAATTTTGCTTGTGGCTTCAAACCCTGCTGCATCGCTATCAAGGCATAGATAAACAAGGTTAACCCCAAGATTTAGAATTTCCTTGACGTGTCCCTCTCCAAAAGCTGTTCCTTGACCTGCAACTGTAATGTTAAATCCTTCTTGGATTAAGCGAAGTGCATCGATCTGCCCCTCTACAATCAGCGCTTTTCTGGTTTTGGCAATTTTACGTCTGCTATAATTTAGGCCAAATAGAACCTTGGATTTCTTAAAAAGGGTTGTTTCTGATGTGTTGACATATTTACCTCCAAAAGTCTCTTCCTTGTATTTCCTTGCTGAAAATCCAATGACAGATCCGGCTGCATCGTGAATCGGGAATGTGATGCGGTCTGCAAAAAAATCGCGATAACGTCCATCTTTACCAAGTGAGAGTAATCCTGCTGCATGTAAAATTTCTTCATCAAACCCTTTGGCAGCCATCAATTTTGATAAATTCCCCGAATACATAGGAGCTAGCCCCACCATAAAATGAGAAATAAAATCCAAGTCCAAACCACGTCTGTAAAGATATTTTAGAACAACGTGACCTTCCGGAGTATGCAATAAATTGAAATGGTAATATCGGCAAGTTTCTAGAAGTGCCTCTTTCATTTTACCTTTTGGAGGCCCTTTGGGCTCATCACTCCCCTCCACTCTTTCAAGTTGAACGGAAAAACGCTCGCTTAGGGATTGAACAGCATCGCTAAAACTCATTTTAAGATAAGCCATCAAAAATTGAATGGCGTCGCCATGGGCTCCGCATCCAAAACAATGGTAATGGGTATCCCCTTTTTGAACGGTGAATGAAGGGCTTTTTTCGTCGTGAAAAGGGCAAAGTCCTTTATAGGCAGCACCCGATTTCTTTAATTCAAAGTGCGAGCTAAGCACTTCAACCAAATCGACTCTTCCCCGAAGGGTTTCTAAACTTTCTTTACTAAATATTGCCATGGAGTTATTATGTGCTAATTTAATGTAAGTTGCAAGTAATAAAAAACCTAAAAAAAGGCCTTAAGATGAATCCTGTTGCGGCAAGTCAAATAACAATCCTAGACCCCAATTCATTAAAAAGTCAAGCCCTTAAGGATGTTAAAGATCCTGCCAAACTCATTTCATTATTTGAAAACATCATTAAGTCAAAGCAGCCTGAAGCGTTAACAGATATTTTATTTAAAAATATTCATTTGCTCGATGATAAAAAAAAATTCAATAATGATCAAATCATTACGATTATGTATTTAATTTTGCAGTTGCCCTCCCATAAAGATGAAGATTGGGATTTTTTTTATAAACATTTATCTTATGAAAATGTCTTTTTAATGCTTAGATACGCCAATGAAATAGGAAATTCATTGATCAGAGAAAAATGTTTAAAATGTATTGAAGATCATTTGGGAGTAAGGGCTTATCACATAGTCAAGGCCTCCTCAAAAGATGAATTATTAGTAATAAGAATCAATAGACCAAAAGTAAGTTTTAAAGAATTGTCTAAAGAAATAAAAAAATTAAAAATTATTTGTAATGTTAAAATTTTTCTACGACCTACTACTGCTTGTGATCTTTTTTCCATTAAGAATTTTTTAGAAGTTCACGGAGAAAATATTGACATTTTGGACATTATGGAGTTTGTGATCAATGAAGATTTTCTAAAAACAGTTGTAAAATATTGCGTTAATCTTGCGAAATTAGAAATTACTCTTAAAACAAACCTAAATAGTTTAAATGATTTGCATCAACTTAAAAATTTGACCGATCTTTCCTTTTCAGGTTCAGACCTTGAATACCTACCAAAGCTACCAAGAAATCTTACGCATTTAGACCTCTCTTACATGCCGAAGTTGAAAAAACTACCCTTTTTATCAGAAAAATTAAAAACAATCATTCTTAATGGTTGTGTAGAGATCAATGCTTTACCCGCGGTCTCAAAAAATTTAGAGAAAATGGATATTTCTCATTGTCGTAAACTTGTCGATGATTATCGGATTGATTATCTAGTGGAAGTGTTTTCTTCTAACATCAAACAAGGGCTTAAATTATACCCCTGGTTTGCTATTAAAGATCGAACAAAGTTTGGCGCCAAGTTAATGTCCAGGCTAACCCCTGCAACAATTATGGCTCATTATGAAACTATAAAAAAAGTTCTTCCAATGGCGGTCCATTCTTATTTATTAGTTCCAATTATTAATAGTGACGTTCAGTTTTTTTTAAATCATATAGATGATTTTTCATTTGAGAATCTTGGAAAAGAGATTACAAATCAAGCCCCCCTTCTAAAAAAATGTAAAAATTTAATGCTTACACAGCTCTGCGAAGAGAAATTTTCAGAAAATAGTTCCGTTGATATTTCCTATGAAACGAATCATTCTGATGATTCGGATGATCAAATTGAAATTGATAATATTGATTTTAATACGGACTATAGTTTTGACTCTGATGAAATCTACACAGGAGAAACTTCTGAAATTAAAGAAATTTCTTTAGATCAGCTCCTTACCCTTTTTGATGAAATTAATTTTACTAATCCGGAACTGCCCTTTTATACAAATCCTCAATATTTGAATATTGATGGCGTGAAAAAAGATATTCAGGATTTAAGAAAAGGTATTGAAAAACTTTTATATTATATTAACGAAAGGTCTATCTATCAGGGTGTGCCGCACGATTCTAAAAACCCTAAAGATAAAGAAATTCGCGAAAATTGGTACCTTCGACTAGAAGGTCAGCTTCAAGAAATCTTACAGCTTTGTAAAGTAGAGGAAAATAAGCCTTTTGTTTCTACTGAGCTGATACGTCTTGGAATGGCCGGTGAAAATTGCGGCACACGATGGGTCCATGAAAGTGCAGATATTATCTTAAGCTTGAAATCCAATATTCCAAAAGTTGAAAATATATACGATCTTACACTTGATATTATTACTGAATATATTAGGGAAATTATAGGGAAGCTTACACTGGATTTTACACCGGAACTTGAGGGGTTAATGCAACCTCATTACTTCAATTATATTGCAAAAATTTTTCAAAAAATGGGACAACTTCCGAGTAATATTTCCTTTGATGATGATGATGACATGCTAGGCTCTGACGATCTTGCTAAAGATATGATCAAAGAAAAAATTCACGAATACTTGCATCCCCTCCACATTGCAAAATTTGTTCAGGATAAAATTGCAGACACTTTAAAAACAAAACCTACATTAGCAGAATTGATTCTCATTCCTTTCACAGAATACGCAACTTCCAAATTAAAAAATCAAATTAAAGAAATTGAATCCACATTAAATGAAAAAAAATTAAGCTGTGGGCTGAATATTGCAGGCTTTAAGTTAAAACATTGCAAGATCACGAAAGCTGTTTTAGAAGATGATACTACGGCACTTACACTTTTCAAAAGAACGGATGCAATGAAAGTTTCAGAAATCAAGCAAAACTTGATCAAGCAAACTGCAGAGAATGAAAAGAGCAAAAAACGAAAAGCCACAACAGAACTTATTGAGGGAAATCAAAGAGGTGGCAAAAAGCAAAAAACTTCTGATGAGGCATTGTATGATGATAACATTGAAGAACTTAAAAAATACGAGGCTTACTTAAAAAATCCTGAACAATTTAACGAGGAATTATCAATTTTAGGATCTACAATTGCACATCAAAACATTCGTTTCGAAATCGAAGAATTGATCAGTAGTTATTTGGCTGAGAATAATTTATGCACTAACAACATTGATGATGGCTTTGTTAATGTAAGCTTTGAGGGAACCCTTGTTTTGTTAGAGCAACTTAGCCTTCTTGTTAAAAAATAAATGTATACTTTGGGTCGAGTGATTTAGCTTGAATGGACAATAAATTTCTGTTAGGATTTTAAAAAAAATCACTATAAGGAGTCACCCATGACAAAAGAAGTAATCAAACACCGTAAAGATGAAAAGAAAAAACCTGCTTTAAATCCAAAAGAGAAAAAAGCAAAAAAACAAGAAAAGAAAAACGCTAAATAATTAATTTTCCCTTTTAACGTTTTGAAACCAAAACCTTTGAATGATTGGGAACGGTTCTGCAGTTATGCAGAACCGTTCCCAATCATTTTTTTGTTTATACCCCGGTCAGGGGTCAACAGCTGTCAGCCCCGTGTGTGATGGAAGGCCTCAGGCCTGAAATGGAACTCGGGGTATTTATAAAAAAAAATTAAGCCCCGGCAGAGGGGTGTAAGATTCATCAACCAAATACAAATCGAGGATCATAATCAATATTTTGACCATCTAGAAAATTTAAGATACTCTTCTTCATATGTCATTATTTGGTGATGTTTCTCCTGATTTTTAATGTAATTTTTTACATTGTCATTGTGTACAAGTTATTAATTAATTTAAACTATTTGATTCTTACACCCCTTCCGGGGCTTGGTTTCTCTGAAATGTGTACCCCGAGTTCCATTTCAGGCCTATCGGCCTTATATTACACACGGGGCTGAAAGCTGTTGACCCCTGCCGGGGTAATAAAATAAGGCTCAACACTTATGCCAGAACCGTCCCCAATTACGCCTTCAATTCTTTCTTGAAGAAGCAATTGTCCAAAGGATTGGTTTGAAAATCTGATGACAGCTCATTTTTATTGATCTTTGTAAAACCATTCTTAATATAAAATTTTTGTGCAGCTTTTAGGACATCAATTGTTCCCAAGTACAAAACATTAAATTCGTGCTTTGAAGCAGCTTTACTGAGGGTTTGCATCAACTTCTCGGCAACACCTTTGCCTCTATATTTTTCTATGACAAAAAACTTTTTTATCTGTCCACATGTGTTGTTAACCAGTTTTAAACCAATACTCCCAAGAATTTCCCCTTCCCCGTTGACTGCATACCAAAAATTGTACGATTTATTGTAATGGTACTCTTCTTCAGCTTTCAATATGCATGCATTCGTTTCTTCTGTTATAGGTATGCAAAATTCATTTTCTTGAATATTGGAAATCATATTCACTATTTGCTTTCTGATGAGTCTTGAAGTCGAAAGTGTAACGATTTTTACATCTTCTTGCATTACCCTGCTTTTTTCCAATGCTTGTCCATATAGATTGATGCCGTAAATGACCTTCTCTATTTGATCCTCAGTTAAGAATTCGAAAGCACCTTTAATTTTTGAACCGGAAAATTCATTAATTTTCTGAATTTCATCCTCCCCTTTTTTGGTTAAATATAAAGCTTTTTCACGTTTATCCCGACCTTCTTTAAGTCTTAAGTAATCATCTTTTGCCAGTGATTTTACTAATCTTGAAACTGCTGAAATTGAGATCAACAATAATCGTCCAAGGTCGGAAATCGTAATACCAGGACTTCTTCCAATTTCTATTAATGCATGCCAATCTGCAGAAGTTTTTTCTGCATTTTCAGAATCAACTTCTAACAGTCCAAGTTCCCTAACTAATTTTCTTGCAGTAGACCTCAAAGTCTCAATTACATCTTTTTTCATGCGTGAACACTCCTAACTTGGAAACCATTTTAACAAATATACTTGCATTTTACAAGCATATTTATTAAAGTCGTTATTTTAAGGAGTTATACGATGAGCGAAAACAAACGAGTCAAAGCCTTGTACATGGAAGATTCAGTTCTTACTCACAAGGCGATTATCACCAAAATCAATACTGGCGAAATTAATAAAAAAACTTACAATTGGATAGAGCTTAGCGAAACAATTTTCCATCCTAAAGGAGGAGGACAACCCTCCGATGTGGGATTCATCTCAAATATCCCAGTAGCCTGTGTGCATAAAAACATTTTAGATAAAACCCAAATGGATAAATTTGATATTTTTCATTGTTTTGAAGAAAACGAACCCTTTAACTTCAACATCGGTGATGAAGTAGAGTTACATGTGGATGCTGCTACAAGACACCTTCACTCCCGTCTACATACTGCAGGGCATGTATTGGCCGAAGCTGTAAACATCTGTTATTCCCCTCTAGTCGGTTACCAAGGCAACCATTCCCCGAACGATAGTTACGTAAAGTTTAAAATAGTAGGCACCCCTACCATTGAAAAAGAAGAGATCAAGCAGCAGGCAGAGGCCCTTTTTAACAATTGGATTGATCAGGATTTACAAATTGAAATCAAATTTGAGATTTCCGGCTTGCGTGCCGTTAAAGTTCTTAAAAGTTGGACCCCTTGCGGAGGAACACACATTACAAATTTAAAAAGAATGGGTCTCATGGAAATTACTGACTTTTCAATCAATAAAAAAGATGGCACTGCCACAATCAAATATAAATTAAAATAATCCCGGTGCGTTCGAAACTTACCTGCAATTCCTAAATAAATCATAATTTTTTTCTGAGCATATACATTTTCGAATCTTTTGCAAAGCCCTCGCGAGTAAACTCTATAGCATATCCAAGCTTTTGGTAAAATGTTAAAGCCTCCCAATCCATTGTATTAACTGCTGCAAATAAACATTGACGATCCCTACCGATTTTTTCAGCTTCCAGCATAAGCTTTTTGCCAAAACCTTGTTGACGCAATCCCTCTTTTAGCCAAAGCATATCCACATAAAGGCAACCGTATAAAGTAACGCCCTGTACTCCCCCAAGAACAACGCCTTCTTCATCTTTAATGAAAATTCCAAAAGAATTAATGCGTTCCATTTTCATTTTTTCAACAGCTTCGTCGTTAATCCCCTCATAAAGAACTTTTTCATCTTGGGCAAGTGGCTCTTCTTGATATTCGAAAATCATCTTATGAGTTTTGTCTAAATTATTTGTTAGTTTAGTCTTACGTAAATCCAACCCCATAATGATATCATCGATATAGTGATCTTTAATTTTGACTCTATTTTTTATTCTACCTTCTTCTATAAATCCCAATTTTCGATAAAGGGAAATGGCTGGTAAATTTGAGGCTCTTACATTCAGTTGGATTTTTTCTAAAAAATTAGATTGTTTTGCCCATTCAATAATGTGTTCAAGCAATTTTCTTCCTACCCCCTTTCCTTGCCACCCTAAATTCACAGCGATATTCAAATCTGCAATATGAGAGAGGGACTTTAATTGGGTAGATTCCAAAAAAGCATGACCCACAATTTGATTCTCACAGTCTGCTACAAGGTAGACGCCTCTTTTATCCTTAAGAAATTCTGAAATAGTATTCATTACATTTTCATCGGTTAATTCGGAAGGTTCTGAGCAAAAAAAACCGGGGCTTTTTGCTATTTCTCGTGTTGCTTCTGCTATAAGGTGAGAGTCTTCTATTTTTGCATGTCGAATTGTTATATTCATGATACATCCTTAACATCTAATTTTTTAGCAATTGTCAATATGCGTTCGGATTTACTTTCGATAAACTGAGAACCGTCAACATTGGTTTGATCAAGTGTTTTAAAACCGATTTTGTCGAGCATTTCTTTTAATTGACTTGCAGAGTAGACTTGAAGGGTTTGAGAGCTTTTAGATACTTTTGTAATATGATTGGGTTTCTCTTCAAAGTAAGTATCAAAGGAGGCCAAAATGCCATCGCCACTTATTGTGCTATATTGGATTTCGCGAAATTTAGTATCGCCCACAATTTCTTGCCAGTCAATTGTCAGTTTGGTGATGTTATTCCCATCTAGCAAATAATTTAAGTTGAAAATGTCAAAGATATAAAGTCCGCCAACTTTTAAATTTTCATGAACATTGCGCATTGCTTCTTCAAAATCAAGTTTAGTAAGATGTCCGACAGCATTGAAGATGGTGATCACTGCATCATAAGTTCCGACTTTTGAATTACGCATATCCCCCTTGATAAATTTTAGGGGTAATTTTTCTTTTTTGGCTTTATCTTTTGCAATTTTTAGCATTTTTGAATTGATGTCTGCGCCGATTACTTCAAAACCTTCCTTTGCAAGAAAAAAAACTTGCGAACCAGTTCCACAAGTAAGATCAAGCACACTTTTTACTTCGTATTTTCTAAGGATCTTTTGAATCAGTTCATTAATGCCTTTTGAGCCATTTTCATTGAAAACATCATAGCTTGAAGCTTCTTTATTGTAGTGTGAAGATTTTGCGCTCCGGTGCATCAAATGTTTCATAAAAGAAAATCCATAAAATTAGTTTTATTATTATTTTACATGATCAGCTTGGAATTTGCAAAGATTTCAGGATGATTGGGGACAGTTCACAAGTTCATAACTTTTAATCGAAGCTAAAGATGCACTTATTGACGATCAAATCGTTGAAAATTAGGCATAACTTGATAGAAAATAGTTAGGGGACGGTTTTCTCATAAGTGCATTACTTTTAATCAGCTCTATAAGCTTTATGAAGTGAATTCTTCGATTAAAAGTTATGAACTTCAAGAGAGAACTGTCCCTTGATCCCTCTATTTAAAAGATTGTGCAACTGCTTCTTTCTTCAACGGTAATGTTGGGTTTAACCAAGACGCTAGCAATACCGGGTTCGATATAGTTATAAGCTTCATTATCTTCAAAATTGAGAAATTTAATTTCACGTTCCCATAGCTCTTTTATATTAATGTTAATATTATATAACGCAATTTCACGTTGACCGAAATCAATTTCATGAAATTGTTTAAAATCAAGATTCCCGTGATCAGTAATTTGATGATAAATTTGAAGAATGCTTGTTATAAGTTCCTTTGGAAATATAATCGATACACCCAAATATTCATATTTATAACATGAAAACAACCATGTTTTTTTAATAGATAGTTCTTTTAATTCATACAACGCTGTATTGTAACATTTTTCTACAAACATCATGGAAATCTGATTTGATTTAATATTTTCATAAGAAGGAACTGTTTTATGATCAGAGATGAACTGCTTATACTCCTCTGTCAGTCTTCTAATTGCAAAATCATCCATTTTAAACTGCGATTGATCTGTATTAATCATCATTAATTCCTTTGTAATGATTATTTCTTTAATAACTAAAAAAGGGTGCATTTGCATGCGTCATCTAATTCATCAATAGGCTTTTGAATGCTAGTTGGGACTTCTATTTTTTGGATAGTAAGATCTTCTATTTTTTTAATTTTATGTTTTTTTGATTGTTCATTTTCAGAAGATGTATCAGTTTTTGGCTTAAGAGGTCGTCTTATGATAATTTCGTTTTTATTAAGAATTTCTTTTAAATTTTTAGTAAATGGTTCGTCAAGTTTACCACCACCACGGCATTCCCCGGAAAATCTAAAAATTTCGAGGCATATTCTGCTACAATCAGATTCGCCAAATTCCCTCTTTTTAATCGAAATGACTTTCATATCATTTGTATTTTTAATGACTTTAAGACCAATATCAACGATAAAAGCGTTTTTATTTTTAGCATAAGTTAGAAGATCTTTAAAAAGTTTTCTTTCGCAAGCAGTTTTATCACTTTCGTACATTTCTTTATCGATTAATTCTTTTAAATCTGACTTAAAACTCAGAGTAAATTCACCACCATCATCAATAGGTGTTACGTCATAATTTTTTAAAATTGAATTTTCATAAATGGGGTACATCAAATATTTGTTAGAACTTGGGGGGTAATAAACCAAATTTCGTAAACCACCTCTAGTTTTAGGTTCTTTGTGTTCAATATGGTTATGGTTATTTTTTATGGTACTTTGTACAAGATCATTAATTAGCATCAATGCCGGATTGTTTTTAAATACTAATCCATAGCATTGCTTAGAGCATTGGCTAAACATTAAAAGAGTTTTTGTCGAAAATGTGTTACTTAAAATGAGGTTTAAGGTTTCTTCAGGAAATTGCATTAAGTTTGCTTGAGTTGAATTTATATTCATTAGCCGGACTCATTTAAAGATTTGACTATGAATAATATACAGTAATATAATTTTAATCGCAATAAATACAATGTTTTTAAGGCCCTTATAGCGAATGGGGACAGTTCTTCATAAGTGCATAACCGTCCCCAATCATTTCCAACAAGCTTTCTGTTTTTACCCCGGTAGGGGGTCAACAGCAGTCAGCCCCGTTTGTAATGGAAGGCCAAAAGACCTGAAATGGAACTCGGGGTACTAAAAAATAAAAATTCAGCCCCGACGGCAGGGGTGTAAGAATCATCAATCAAATACAAATCGAGGGTCGTAATCAATTTTTTCACCATTTTATTTAATTTATATAAACGAATTGATTCTTACACCCCTGCCGGGGCTAGTTTTATTGGTATTGGTACCCCGAGTTCCATTTCAGGCCTATAGGCCATAAATTACACACGGGGCTGAAAGCTGTTGACCCCTTCCGGGGTAATAAAAAGGGCTATGCACTTATTTGAGGACCGTCCCTTGATCCCTTTATTCGGTAGTTATTTTTTGGTGCCGGAAATAAATACGTAATCCCCTAAATTGCTTTCATTCAATTCAATAATTTTCTTTATTTCTCCTGAAGCTATATCCTTCCTTAATTCTTCACAACCTAACCTAATCTCTTCTTGATTTATCGCAAGTGAAAAGGAAGATATTCCGGCGCGAACCTTGGGATCTAAATACATATGTGGTCTATATTTCCCCACTTGAAAAAAACAATCTTTAAGGCCACTATCAACAAAAAACTTTTCAGTTTGAATATCTTCAAAGCCAGCATTTTGTAGGGCTGAAAACACTCTTTCATAATGATGCATTGCACTTGACGAATGAGACATCATTTGGGGAAAGTATTTATTTAACCACCAAGCTTCCATCTGTTCCGGAAATGAAGTAAAAATAAGAAATCGACCTTTTTTTAAAACTTTAAAAACTTCTTTAAATGACTTTTCTATATCTTTAATGTGATGTGTTGCTAAAATGCAAATGGCTCCATCAAATTGATGGTTAGAAAAAGGAAGTGCTCTAGCATCTCCATGAACCCATTCGATCTGAGTATTTTTTTTACAGGCTTTTGCTAACATTTCTTCAGAAATATCAACTCCGGAAATGCGAAAACCATTTTCGAAAATAGCATGGGTGTAATTGCCTGAGCCACATCCTATGTCAAGATAATGCCCATCTCTATTAGGCGATAAATGCTCAATGATTTTTTTTACAATTTCAGGATCGGCTGTTCGTGTTTCGTCGTAAGTTTTACCGATTTTGTCGTAAATGGCATCTGTTAACATTCTTAACTTCTATCTTTAGTTTTCTAGAAATAATAGCATCTCTTTTCCATGAATTCCAGAAAAAACAACTGTCCTTCAAGCTTTCTACCAACCGAAAGAGACCTTATCTTTGTTCTTACCGTCCTTATATAAAAAACAGTCCAAAAATTCGGTAGTTGATGAAATTAGAGGTGGAGAAGGGAAAATGTAGCGAATGCTATGAGTAAATGTAACTGCTACTGTACCTCCCCAAATCTCAGTGTATAAGTTATTATTTACTTTTATTGGCTCAACAAATGAAAATCCAATTTCATTTACAGTTAAATTTACTTTTTTTGGAATGCACATATTTTTTAATATTGTATGCAAAAAAGTAATTTCTCTAGTTTCATTTAAGATTATTTCAAATTGACGATCTGAATCATCCTCACAAGGCAGAAGGTTAATGCTTTGAATATTCCCCTCAAATAGAGCCTTGGCTAAACTGCAGTAGAAATCTTGGTTTCTCTCTTCAATACTTGCTTTAATTGCCTGAAAAACAGGATAAAGACTTCGCCTAATTTTACATTTTAAATTTGGGGTCCATGCTTTGTAAACCTTCTCTTGATGTTTCCACGCCTCATCTTTTGAGCTCAAAACATACCATTCCCTTGAAACCAAGGAAAGATTGCATAAAGAGTGAACCTCTAAATTTCCACATATCAATGTCAAAAGTTCCGGTAAAAGTAAGCTACAAGCTTCAACAGGCCTGTCATCTAAAATTAAATGATTGGGTGTACAATTTTCTAATAAATTACAATTTAGATTCATGAATTCTCCTTAATTTCAAAAAGAGAATAACACATCCATCAATTTAAAAACAAATAATTTAAATATTAATTAAATATTTAATCGCTAATCAATAAACATTGATAAAGAATATCGGGGACAGTTCTCTCACGAGTGCATAACTTATAAACGACTGCACATAGAACTTAAAGGTAGATCAAAAATTATGCACTTGTAGAGAGAACTATTTTAATTGACGCTTTAAGTTTTTCAGCTCGTAAATAGTAAAATTAAATTGGTTACTGGCAAGCTTAACTGTTTAACATTCAGAATACATGTAATATATATTATTGACTTTAAATTTTTATTTTGTTACTGTTTTTTTAGTTTAGTTACAATTTAAGAGGAAACATGAACAATACAGACTTAGCATTAGTGCCTTTATTGCCTAGAATTTTGGATTTGCCTAATGATCAAATTGAATCTATGGATAAATCCATTGTCCTCGCTGCAAGAACTTACCAAAAAATGGAAATCGCTCGTCTCATGTTAGAAGAGGCGATGCAAGTGGTTAGTCAAGACACTTTGCAGCTTACACAGTATTGTGAGAAAATGGAAAAAGAAACAACTGCTCTTATCATCAATTCAAAACTTCAACAAATCGAACACGAAATTAAACAAGCTGATGCCATTGAAGAGATCTCTAAAGTGAATCAAAAAACGGCTGATGATCTTAAAACGCGCATTAAAGATGTAAAAAAAGTCATTATAGAAGACGCAAGCATTGTTCTGGAGCAGAAAAAAACGCTTCAAGCAAATCAAGTTGAAGCTGCCCGTCTAAAAACATCATTAGCACACTTATATTAGGATAAAATATGCAGATACAAACAACTCTTCCAAAAGAATATACCCCGGAACACCTAGTATTAAAATTGCATGGTGTGAATTATAAACAAGCTTTTAGTGAGCTAAGGTTCATTAATGATATTGTTGGTGAACAATTTTGCAGTTTATGGAATGACCCCCTTTCCTATGATCTATTAACTTGGTATGCTAATGTTACGCTAGTAGAAATCGATGTGAAATCAGAGACTATTTCGGATGCAGAAATTATAGAACAATTTGCGCAAAATGTTGAACAAAACATTTATCAACTTGCCACAAAAATTCTTGTCGATGCTGTTGTAAAAACACCTCTTGAAAATCCGGTACTTGTCAAAGAATCTTTGTGGACCGCTGACAAAAAATTTGTAGAAAACAATCCTATCAAACTTAATGGTCAGCCAATAACTTTGATTCGCCACGACTTTGCCGAAGCCATGCTTTCATGGATGTACTCCTTAAGTCCTCAAGAAATGAGTACTCAACTTGTTACACAAGACAACTCTTTTTATAATACTGAACCTATGCAAGCGTTGAACCAGACTGTTTTGACTACATATAGCATAAAATTTAAAAATAAATTTATGAAAGAGCAGTTTGAATTCATGGGCGAGTCGCTTAAGGAAGACACTACTAAGATGGATGATGTAAAGAAAATTATTGAGGAAAAACTTAAAGAAAGAATTGAAATTGAAACTCAAAAAACAAAGGCAAGTGAAGCCGCATTAAATGATCGCATTGACAAAATGGAACAGAAACAAGGTGCAGCAATTAATGACCTTAAGGGTAAAGCGATGAGCCAAGAGAAAAAAATGTTTGAAGTGGAAAAAGAAGCATATGAATTAAAGCTTGCTAATTTTCGATTAGAATATGAACAAACTTGCCTACGCGCCCAAATCCAAGCAAGACAACAAGAACTTGCAGAGCTACAAGAAAGATTGAATAAAAAAAGAGGCGGCATTATGGGATTTCTATTTGGATAAAATAATCGAACTCTCACTAAAGTGCTCTAAAAAAAGGAAACTAATATGAGTCTACACGTAACCCAAAATAGCGCAGTAGTTAATCTAGATCCAAACTACATGCAAAATAATCAAATCGCGATCAACCCAGTCATCAATGAACTTGCTGGAGAAAATGATCTATTGATGGTGGCGATGTTTAACACGAAAAAGATTTTTGAAGAACATAAAACGGCTATGCAAAATACAATCGCTACACAAGCTAAAACTAATGAAGAACTTCAAGCATTACTCATGCAAGCCGAAAATCGCATTAAAGAACAAGCAATCATGTATGAGGCAATTATTAAATCTAATGCTGAAGATCAGCAAATTAAAAAAGAAACGATTGGAAATATTGTTAAGGAAATGACCATACTTATAGATTTTAAAGAAGAACCAAAACAATATCCGGAATTCATCCCCCCTTACCTTAATGTTGGAGGAATGGAGTCACTTCTTAATCAATCTCTTCAGTATGTACACGATCAAAAAAAAAACCAGGATATGGTTATTGCGAATAAAGAAAAAGGAAGGCGATTGGAATTGATCAAGAAACTTAATGATCAATTAAAACCGGAAATCGAGAAACTTTAAAAAAATAAAACACGGGTAAAAACCCATAAAAACATGCTCAGGCTAAAGCCTAAGCTAAAAACATTAATTAGGTTAGAAAAAATGCAAATACAGATAAATCAACATAGCACGTTAGTTAATTTAGAACCAATCTACGCTCAAAACCAGGTTGCCATTAATCCAGTAATCAATGAGCTTGCTGAAGAAAATGACCAATTGTTGGTGGCGATGTTTAACACCAAAAAGATTTTTCAAGAAAATAAAACGGCAATGCAAAATACAATTGACACCCTCGCTAAAAAGGTTGAGGGGCTAGAAGCAGCACAAATGCAAGCCGAAAGTCGCGTTAAAGAGCAATCGATAATGCACGAGGCAGCACTCAAATCAACACAAGAGAAAAACAAATTAAGAAATGAAAAGATCGCTAATACATTTAAGCAAATGAGTGAACTTATAGATTTTAAAGAAGAAGTAAAAGAATATTCGGCTTATCCCCCGATAAATTCAAGCTTTAGTATGAATAGTTTATTCCCAGGGCTTGGTCAAATGTTTCCAAAATTTAATCAACCAAGCGTGGAAATATATCAATCTTGTAAGGCTGCTCATGATAAACAAACACAAGAAATGAAAAATCAGGATATTGCTGTTGCTAACAAAGAAAAAGAATTAAGACTGGGAATGATCAAAAAACTTAACGATCAATTAAAAACGGAATTTGAGCAACTTTAAATAATTGTAGCGTGGGTTTTAACCCATGATAACGAAAACACGGATTAAAACCCATGAAAAGATGCTCAGGTTAAATCCTAAGCTACAAAACAAATAACTAGGTATAAGAAAAATGCAAATGCAAATACAAATAAACCAAAATAGCACGTTAGTTAATTTAGAACCAAACAACCCGCAAAATAACCAGATTGCCATTAATCCAGTAATCAATGAGCTTGCTGAAGAAAATGACCAACTGTTGGTAGCGATGTTCAACACCAAAAAGATTTTTCAAGAAAATAAAACGGCAATGCAAAATACCATTGACACGCTCGCTAAAAAGGTTGAGGAGCTAGAAGCAGCACAAATGCAAGCCGAAAGTCGTCTTAAGGAACAAGCAATCATGTATGAGGCAATCATCAAATCTAATGCTGAAAACCATCAACTCAAAAAAGAAACGATTGGAAATATTGTTAAGGATATGAGCACGCTCATAAATTTTACGGAAGAGCCAAAACAATATCCTGCATTTGTTCCTAAATTTTATGAGTGGAGTTTTTTAAAACCTGATCCTATTCAACAGTATTTTGAACAACTTAATCACGATAAAAACGTCAAAATATGAAAAACTATGACAATGCTATTGCTGCAAAAGAAAAAGAACTGCGTTTTGAATCGATCAAAAAATTGAATGACCAATTAAAAACTGAAATTGGGCAACTTTAAGGATAATCTATGCAATTAAATCATTCAGGTTATGCAGCTTACTCAGGATCAACAACCATTACGGAAACGGCGCCTACTCAAAAGATATTAAGGTTGCGTACACACATGCAAAACGAAACGCCGGAAGAATTTCTTCAAAAACAGTTAAGCTCACCCTTGTTTTCTATTGAAGATAAAGAATTAATGGAACTCTTGATTTCCACTTATAATGAAGAGCCTTCGATGAGCATGGCTATGGTGATCAATGATATCATTCAGCCGAGGATGCTTAATGCTGAACTTGACGAAGAGAGTTTGAATCATTTGGCAGACACTGAAAATGAAGCAAAAAAAATACTAATCTTTTTACTTCCTGAAAAAATGAACATCGACGATTACCTTGATGAAATAGCATTTATGGGAGATGAATTTGATGAACTGCAAAATAATAATTCCATGGAAAAACTCGAAGAAAAACTTGCAGAAAAAACAAATGAAATTTACCAGATAGCTGATCAAGTCCTTCAACAAATCGAGAAAGCTTTTGAAAGTCAGGAAGAGCAGTTGGAATTATTTTTAGAAAGAAACGGAGAGAAGCTATTGAAACTCGAAAGAAGCCAAGAATTGAACAATAAAAAAATGGCGGATCAAGATGAAAAGCTAAAAACGACGAAAACGCTTTGTAATGATACCGGCAAGAAAATTGAAGAAGTACAAAAAAATTATTTACCTTTATTAGAGAAAAGTTATGAACTCCTTGGACGCATCAAGAAATAATCGACCAGATAATCGACAACATTTGTTAGA
>JBBSJT010000013.1:0-31243 GCA_038257035.1 Chlamydiia bacterium | reverse complement strand
TAACACCCCCGTCAACATTTCTACAATACATCCTTTATTAAAAAAATTTTAATATCATTTAATACCACCCCCGTGCGTTTTATTATCGTTAGCGGGTGTCCAAACCACCGGTTGAATAAAACTCGCTGCACCACGGATCTGGTGCAACAAAGATCATTCCTGAAGTTACTCTTGGATTCCGAACCAACCGCCGGTATCTCCACCTACCCACATAAGGCCTCTCATATTGGGGAAATAAATCTCACAAATTTGTAAAAATTCAATTTGCTGAGTAATATCGTCACCCGCATTAAAACCCTTTGGAATAAATATACGCCCTTCATAGTGGCCCTCTACTCTTATTTGGCCCATGACATAAATACCATCACCAACGCTATAGACACCCATTTCTTGCTCACGGGTACATATTGCTAGATAACCGCCATTATCTCCTTGATAGAAATTGAATGTTGGTAATTTGATTTCTTCATATTGAGGCGAGGGCTGCCAATTTATAAGCGTTTCACCATCGGTATAAACTGCAAAATCTTCCGGAAGGTAATAGGGGATTTCTTGTGCATTCATAGTGCTTAAAGCACCTAAAAGTACTAAATTCAATAATAATTTCTTCATATGTTAACCTTATTTGTATAATCTTAAAAAAAAATTATGCAGGCTCAAAACGAATATTGCAAGAATAATGAAAAAAATTCTCTTACATCTAAAACATCGACAATGTAACCAGAAAAAACTTAAGAGGTTAGTTGTGATCTAAAGTGCATACATGTTAAGATATACTTCAACTTATGATACAAGGTTTTTATGATAAAATTCTTCGGCGTTATAATCTTGTTATCTTTTTTTTCTTTTGCTCATTGTACAACAACAAAGGACCTTGTTTTGGAAGTTGTTGCCAAATCTGAAAAGATTATGCAAGAGCATCCTCAATTTAATAACCGTGATTTAATTAAAGAGTTTTTTCGACAGAATCCTGAATATTTAGCCTCTTTATCAAAAGAAACAAATAGAACGCCTACATATCAAATTCATCGTGTTGCTGTTATTGGTGCGGGTCCTAGCGGTTTGTTAGCGGCTTATGCATTAGCACGAACAGGCCACGAAGTTACTATTTATGAAAAACGGAAAGTTGAAGGATTTTCTTTACGCTGGCAAAATATTTCTATTAATTGTCCAAATCTAATTCAAGAAGAATATCATGAACTCTATGAGCTCCTAGAAAGAGAACATCTGATTCAATATGAGATGGAACTAGATGATCCCAAAAAAATTCGTTCAATAAGAATTGCGATCGGCGATTTGCAAGAGGCTTTAGTGACTTTATGTCGACAAGTAGGGGTTAAATTTCACTTTGGTGAAATTTGTTCTCCTTTAAAACTAGCCAATACTGATATCACCATTTTAGCAAATGGAGCAAATGGACTTCAAGAATTGGAAGATCAAGAGTTAGTAAATAGTTTCGAATTTGAAAATTTTCCTGTATACCTTACGACAGGCGTAGCTGCAATAGCTTATGTGCCAACAACTGAACTTTCAGACGGATTTCACAAGGAAAGGCTAAAAGTTGCAGATCAAAAGTTTCGGTGGGGATTTAAGTCAACAGTGGTAGGCGCCGGTGTGGCCTCGCAGGCCACAAGATTAGCCCTCCTCAACCCTGTTCCAGAGCAAATTAATATAAAAACAGAGAATCCTGCTTACGTATGGTTCTTATTTGGGTTTAATAACTCTACTAAAATAGATTTACCGTTTCTTGGTCCTGTAAATCACATTTCATATTTTCAAGCTGTTCCCTCAATTGCTAAAAAGGGAGCTATTTTATATGACGGTAAGCCATTAATCCTTTGGGGAGACGCACGTTGCGGCAGTCATCCGCTGACAGGATCAGGATCAACAATCCCTTTTCGGTCAGCTAAAGCACTTTTAAATTTAATTGACTCCTTTGATAAGAATAATCCAAGCGATAGCCTAAACCTTTATAATGAAAATACGCTACCTCTAACATTAGAACTCTTTATAAAAGCCATCTTAGTCACCCACTTTTAATGATAACATTACCATAACCCACCACTTAAGTCATTGATTTCTTAAAACTTACGATTATGTTTCATGGAGTTCTTGATTTTCAAAACGACAAATGTTATGATCACGTCTCTTATTGGGGCAATAGCTCAGTCGGTTAGAGCAACGGACTCATAACCCGTCGGTCCCTGGTTCAAGTCCAGGTTGCCCCATCCTTTTTCCATCATCTGTGAACCACATTTAGCTTGATTAAATAAAATATTTTAAGTAAAAATGTCTTCGCGGTGCAATGGCGGTGCATTGAAAAACAATCTTTACAACCATCATCCAAGCTTGAACCAAAAACAAGTCCTCAATGTATAAAAACTTACCTATAAAGGTTTTTTAAAATGTTTTTTCTTATTTTTTTCCCTTATGCCTATATAATGTCGTTTTTGGCGGCTAAAGTTATTTGTATGTATCAAGATAGTAAATCTTCAAAAATCAGGAGCCTTACTTGCTTAATTTTTCCACTTCTTATTCTTTCGGTTTGTTTTTTTTCTGTGTTATACAAATATTTACATTTAATTTTGTAAATGCAAAAAACTCATTCCAGTAGATTTTAGTTATCATCTTAACTATAGCTGATGGGTGTGGTAATGGTAATATGAAAGGTGGTCGCGCACATAACCGTCGCCCCCTTTGTTCAAGTTCTGGTTGCCTGATCCTTTTGGTCACTCTCTAACAATGTAGTAAATGGCTTACAAATATTTAATGTAGATTTTTGACGTCTAATTTAAATTGTTGCTTTGCCCCCACTTCTGAACTCTCATAAAGCTATCTAGCTCAAGCTATTCACATTAAAGATTTTGACAAGCTTTGTAAACTCTCACTTTTTTTTAGATACATTTCCTCATCGATCAATCGAGCTTTCATTTATTAGGGGTTAATAGATTAAAGGTTGTTCAGAATTGCATAAAAACAACAATAGCATCTATTCTTCTTTTTAAAATTTATAACATGTTGTAAATCAGATAATTATTCATTTTACTAGGATTGGCGTGATAAATTTTAATTGAAATTTTCGCTAAAAAATATATAGTTCAAAAATGAACCAACAAAGGGGAATAATATGAAATTTTTATCTTTAAGTATTTTGGCGTCGGTCGCAATGTTATCAGCTGGTGCCCTCAGTGCTCAAACTTATGACAATACAAGACCCGCTACAACAACAACTGTAAACCGTGATACAAACGTATCGGCGGACAGAGATCATGATAGAGATTGGGGTTGGATCGGTCTACTCGGCTTGGCTGGGCTTGCTGGTCTTTTACCAAGAAATCGTAGAGACGAGCGTGATCGTAACGACACAAACCGACCAGTGAACCGTTAATATTTGCTAAAAAAGAATCGCGAGCATGGCTTCGCGATTCTTTTTATTTGTCGCCGGATCTTTTCAAAATACATTTCTTTTGTCTATTAGCATTAGAACGAAATTCATCTCTGGTGAGATTTAACGACGTCAGGATTATTGTTAAAAAAATTCCTATTTTTTCAATATAATTAAGACTCTTTCCAAAAAGAAGAACATAGAGAAAAAAATGTAAAACCTTACCTCTGTAATTCTTGGTTCAGGAATCCCTCTCTTCATTGTCATAGATAAAGAAATTTCTTGTAGTAAAATTTTCAAATACTTGCCATGCCAATTACGAAATTGTAAAGCAACAAACATAACATAAAAAATAGGGAAAATGACTTATATCCTTTTGAATTTGGATCTGACTAGGAATAACATATGAAACGTTATATTTTAACAGGTACGCCCGGCTGCGGAAAAACATCAATTATACGAACTTTGGAAATGAAAGGACATTTGATTGTCAGTGAAGCAGCGACTGATATTATTGCTTATGAACAAGTACTGGGTAATGAAGAGCCATGGAAGTATCCTAATTTTATAGACGATATCGTACGTCTACAAAAACAACGGCAAATACAGGTAGAAAATGCTTCATCAAATCTACAATTCTATGATCGTTCACCCATTTGTACATATGCTTTAATGACTTATCTAGGCTTTACCCCCTCAGTTGCACTTTTGGAAGAAATTGCAAGAATAGAAAATACAAAGGTCTACCAAAAACAAGTATTCTTTATTGAAAATTTAGGATTTTGTACTCCTACTAATGTTCGAAAAATAAGCTATGAAGAGTCATTAGCATTTGAAAAGATCCATGAAGAAATATATGCCAGTTTTGGATATGAATGTCTTAAAATCTCAACAAAACCACTTCCTGAAAGAGTGAATTCTATTTTGAAATTAATTCTCTAATTGTTTTTTTAAGGAGAAATCTTTTAATAATTAAATCTTATGACATTTAGACGGCATTGGAAAACCCCTGCTAAAGTTTTAGCAGGGGTGCTGACTATAGAATTTAAAGAGAATTATTTAACGCGTTAATCGTTAATTGCTGCTGTTGCAACATATCTGTTAACATATTGATAATCTCTTGTCTTTGCTCTGTCTGTTTGCTTAGCTGATCTATCGTCTCCTGCTGTTCCTGGACTGCTTTTACTAAAGGAGTTACAAAGCTATCATAGGCTAAGGTATAATAACCTGTTTCATCATGCGGCTTATTTATCCCATCAAAATCATAGTTGATTTCATTTGCTGCAAGCTCAACATCCTGCGCTATAAAACCTGTTTTCAAAATTTGACCGTGCAAGCTTTCTGCCTCAGGCATCCTTAAAGAGTCGGGTGTTTGCATAAGGGCTGCCATTTGATCCATATCAAGATGATAAGTCACAGGTTTCAACTTTAATATAAAAGATAAGCCCGGAACGGTTTCTGCAATATCTGTCTTAAAACGACCATCAGATGATACTGTATAGGCAACTTGACCTTCAATAACAGTAACAGCAGTATTCCCTATGCGAATTTTACCGGTCGCATTGGTAATAGCACCATAACCAATTGCGCTACAATATCTAATGTTATTCCCGGAAGTATCTGCGGTAGCACCGAATCCGTCAACCTCTCCATTAGCTCCAAGAGTGGCATTAATGTTTGAAAGTGTACGGTAACCAAAAGCAATGCTATTATTGACAAATTGATTGAAACCAAAAGTTTGATATCCAAAAGCAACGTTTGTTGATGAAGAAAATCCAGATGGATTAATCATGTTAAAACCCGCCTGATAACCAACACCGGTGGATGCGTTATTTCCATGCCTGTACAATGATAGGTGCCCTACAGAAACAACATTTTCGTTAAATAGACCCAAAGAGAGACTCTGTGAACCGACACTTGTGTTGTTATTGTTAAAGGTTGATGATATCCCCAAACCCGATTCGTAGCCAATAAGGGTATTATTTCCTAAACCGGTAGCATTAAATCCAGCTCTTTCGCCCAAGAAGGCAGATTGGTTAAATCCTAAGGGTTCAATCGCTCCTTTTAAAGTAAAACGAGTTCCCTCTGTTGTATTGTTATTGGTTGCTATAAGGAACGCATTGGCATCTGTAGTCCCTATAAAGTTTGTCCCAGGGCTTGTTCCGGTGTTTCCTGTAGTCAACCAGTTATCAGAGCTTCCTGTTGGACCTGTTGGCCCAATAGTTCCTATTGCAGTAGCTCCCTGGGCACCCGTAGCTCCTGTTATTCCTGTAGCTCCTGTAATACCTGTTACACCGGTTACACCGATGCCACTACCACCTTGTGCTCCTGTTGGACCCCTTGGGCCCGTAGCCCCGGTAACGGAAGCTCCTGTTTGTCCTGTAGCACCAGTAACACCCGTTGCACCTCTTAAGCCTGTCAAACCTGTAATTCCTGTTGCACCTGTTTGTCCATCAATTCCGGTCGCACCTGTTGGCCCTCTTGCACCCGTAGCACCAGTACGACCTGTAGGACCTATAGCACCAGTAGCGCCTGTAGCACCTGTTGAACCAAGAGCGCCTTGAGGGCCCATCGGACCCGTTGCGCCAGTGGCTCCGGTTGCGCCCATCCTTTGAGATAGATGTTGATAGGAGTTATGACCGATAATGTCGAGATTATTCTTTAATACCTCAATCTTGTCGTATTCGCAAAGTATATTTAAATCATATTCGTAAGAATCGACAATCAGATAAGTTTGTTCTTCATCCTCAAAAACTACTGACAGAAGGCCTTTATTCAGAAGGGTTTTAATTGGTTCCTGTTTGGTTTTTTTTGGGTCTGAAATGTTGTGATCGATAAATTCATCAAGAGTAATGATGGTTCTGTCCATCAAAGGAAGATTTGAAAAATCATTTCGTTCAAGGGATGATATAATGGAAACATCATTTTTTTTGGATTCTCCCAAAAGTGGATTTAAAGAGACACCACCAATTATTATAAAAGAACATAAACTTAAACTATCAAAATATCGCATAATCATCCTTCTTAATGTCAACTTATTTAACTTTTAAATTTAGACATCATTGTTTCTTTGGCTTAATTTTTTTAGAACCCGCACGGAGGGCCTGTTTTTTTGGTTCTAAAGAAAAATTATGAAGTCTCAGCAACCTAATTTTTCTTAGAACTTAGCTGTTTGTAGTATTAACCAGCGAATTTTAATTCATTAACTATCAATTGCAGTTTTTGTGCGCTGTTTATCAGTGAATTAACGGTCTCCAGTTGTTGTTGTTCGCTCTCATTTAATGAGTTAAGCATCTCTTGTTGCTCTTGAACAGCCTTAACCAAGGGAACCACAAAACTTGAGTAAGATAATCCATAGTATCCAGATTCACTTTCCGGCTTAATAACTCCATCAAACTCATAGTTGATTTCATTGGCCGCAATTTCAACTTCTTGGGCGATAAAACCTGTTTTCAATATTTGAGCCTGAAAACTTTCGTCAACTGTTGATCGTTGATTCTCGGGGGTTTGCATCAATTCCGCCACTTTATCCATATCGAGATGGTAGGTAACCGGACGTAATTTCATAATAAAAGATAGACCCGGTACATTATTTCTTACATCTTTTTTAATGCGTCCATCTGAAGGGAAAGTGTAGGCGACTTGACCTTCGACAACGGTCACTAAAGTGTTTCCTATACGAACTTTATTGCTTGCATTTACAATTGCAATAGCACCTAAAGCTGTAGCATTCACAAGGCTCCCAGATGAAACATTCGCTGAATACCCTAAGCCAGTATTAAAGCTACCCGTTGTATTATCAAAAAGTGCCAGTACACCGCAAGCCGTATTTTGTTCTCCTGAGTCGTTATTAAAAAGTGCCTGATATCCTGCGGCGGTGTTAAAAGTGCCGCTAGTGTTGTTTCTAAGAGCTTGGTAACCGACTGCTGTATTACCATCAGCATTATTAAGGAATAGTGCTTCATACCCTACAGCAGTATTTGCTACTGCGGTTGTGTTTGTGGCAAGTGATTGTGAACCGACAGCGGTGTTAAAGTCGCCTGTTGTGTTGGCTGTACCTGATTGGTAACCTATAAATGTATTATCGACTCCGGAATTAATGACATCGGAAATTCCAGCACCCTCTCCTAAAAATACACTTCTTCCTGTGTTTAAGGGCTCAATTAACCCGTTAACAGTAAAACGCGTTCCTGCTGTTGTATTATTATTGGTTGCAATAAGAAATGCAACATTATCGGTTGTTCCGACAAAGTTTGGTCCCGGATTTGTTCCTGCGTTACCGAAGAGCGACCATGCGTTTAAGCTAGAGTTGGCCCCGGTCGGACCTGTTGCACCATTAGTCGCAATGCCTGTAGGGCCTGTAGCACCGACTAAGCCGGTTGCTCCAGTAACACCTACGGCTCCTTGTGGACCTAGCGCACCTGACCCTCCAATACCCGTAGGACCAACTCCTCCTGTTGCCCCAACAGCCCCAATCGCTGTAGGACCTGTAGCTCCCACTGCTCCTGTAAGACCGGTGGTTCCTGTAGCGCCTTGAACGCCCGTTACGCCTGTGATACCGGCTAGGCCGGCAGAGCCATTATTACCCGTCAAACCGGTTGGACCTCTAGCACCTGTTGGGCCTCTTAAACCTGTTGTGCCGGTTATTCCTGTTACGCCCGGCAGACCAGCAGTACCTGTTGGTCCTGTTGATCCTGTTGGTCCTGTAGGGCCAGTCATGCAGGGTGCTTGTACCCGTCGGCGGCATGAATAGTTTGTTATAATGTCTAGATTATTTTCAATAGCTTCGCCTAAATTATCCCTCGACGTCATGTTTAAATCATACTCATAGGAATCGACAATCAGATAAGTTTGCTCTTCGTTTTCAAAGGCAACAGACAAAAGCCCTTTATTTAGAACTTTTTTTATAGGTTCACTTTTTACATTATTGGGATCATAGACAATTTTATCTGAAGATTCCCCATACATAATAATTGTTCTGTCCAAAAGTGGGAATTCTGAAAAATCATCATTTTCAAAAGATGAAATAGATGTAAAATCAACTTTTTTTAATTCCCCGGAAACTGGATTTAAAGAGAACCCGCTAATCAACAAAAACGAACATAGACTTAAACTATCAAAATATCGCATAATCATCCTTCTTAATGTCAACCTAATCAAATTATAAAATTAGACCTGATTATTTGTTCGGTTTAATTTTTTATAACCCCAAATAAGGGCTGTTTAATTGCCTAATGAAAAATTATGGTGTTCCAACTGCCATAATCTTTTCTAAACTTTTTTTCCGAATTTAACCGGCAACATTGTTTAATGCATTAATTATCTCTTGCTGTTGCTCCAATCTATTCATTAATGCATTAATGGCATCTTGCTGCTGTTGGCGGGTAATCTTTAAAGCATTAATCATCTCTTGTTGTTCTTGAATTGCTTTTACCAGGGGGGCCACAAAACTTGAATAAGCTAAACTGTAGTAAGTGTTTTCATCGCGTGGTTTGTTAATGCCATCAAAATCATAGTTGATTCTATTGGAAGCGGCCTCAACTTCTTGCGCAATAAATCCGGTTTTCAAAATTTGTGCCTGCGAAGTTTCTGCATCGAATAATCTTCTATCTTCCGGAATCTTCATGATGATTGCCATTTGTTCCGTATCAAGATGGTATGTGACAGGGCGTAGTTTGGTAATGAATGATAAACCGGGTACATTTTCTGCAACATCCTTTTTAATACGTTTATCAGAAGGAAATGAATAGGCTACTTGCCCCTCGATGGCGGATGTATTGGGTCCACCAATGTGAACTTTATTTGATGCGTCGACGATAGCAAAATAACCTATAGCCGTAGCATTAGTTAGACCATCTGCCGATACATCCGCACGAAACCCAAGGACGGTATTGTTAGTGCCCGTAGTAACATTAGTTTGAAGAGCCTGGTATCCGATAGCAGTATTTTGGAAACTTGTTGTATTGTTTATAAGTGGCTGAAATCCGACGGCGGTGTTATTGAATCCGGTGCTGTTGTTTAAAAGAGACTGAGTACCGATAGCTGTATTATTGCTATTAGTATTAGATAATAGCGTCTGACCTCCAAGAGCTGTATTTGCTACACCCGTAGAATTTGTTTGAAGTGTTTGAGAGCCGACGGCGGTGTTAAAGTCGCCTGTTGTGTTCGCTGTGCCCGAATTAAACCCTACAAATGTATTATCCACTCCCGAATTAATAACTGTATTAAGCCCAGCTCCTTCGCCAAAAAATACACTTCTACCTGTTCCTAATGTTTCGATTTGGCCGTTAACATCAAACCGCGTTCCGGCTGTTGTATTATTGTTAGTTGCAATAAGAAGTGCGTTATTATCGGTGGTTCCAAGAAAGTTTGTTCCGGGTACTGTTCCTGCATTACCTTCGAGTAACCAGGCGTCTGAGGTACCCGTTGGACCCGTTGGCCCTACAAGTCCATTAATTGCTGCGCCTGTTGCGCCTGTCGGTCCATCAGCGCCAGTTAAACCTGTAGCACCCGTTGGGCCCGTCTGACCGATTACCCCCGGACCATTAATACCGGTGGGTCCTGTTTCTCCTGTTACACCATTAACTAAAATACCAGTGACACCGGTATTACCGGTTGCCCCTTGAAATCCTGTAAGGCCCGTGACACCCGTTGCACCTGTTGCGCCCGTTGCACCTGTTGCACCCGTTCTACCTGTTGCACCATTTAAACCGGTTAAACCTGTTGCCCCTGTAGCACCGGTAATACCTGCACTACCGAAGGTGCCTGCGAAGCCATTTGAACCTGGAAATCCAGTTAAACCAGTGTTTCCTGTTGGGCCTGTAGGACCGGTTAAACAGCTTCGATGATGACAAGAATAACTTCCGATCATATTGAGATTATCTTTTAGAGCTTCATCAAAGTTTTGTTCTGATCTCATTTTTGAATCGTATTCGAAGGAATCTACAATCAGAAAAGTTTCTTCTTGATTTTCCCAAACAACCGATAATAACCCACCATTTAGAATTGTTTTTACGGGTTCTGTTTTCATTGACTTATGGTCTGAAACATTGATTTCGGAAAACTCATCTGAAATAATAATCGTTCTGTCAAGAAGGGGAAAAGCTGAATAATCATCTTTTTTTACAAATGATAGCTTTGAAAAATCGTTTGTTTTTGACTCTGCAGTAACAGCCTGCAGGCAAAAGTTACTTAGTGAAAGAGAAATAAATAAACTTAAAGTACGAGAATATCTCATGGTTACCTTATCTTTTAGGTTTACACAACTAAATAAAAAAAAAATCTGTTCAACCGTTTTTTTGTTTGAACCCTGAAGGGAAATCTATTTGTATATTTTAAAATAAATTTTAGCAATAAAAAAAAATTAAACATTCAAATCATTGATAACCAATGATTCCGATTTTTTTCGTCAATCATTACAGAAGAACCGGAGCAAATAGGCCAAGTCCATCATGTCATTTAATTTGATAGGTAATAGCTTTAAATTTTGCCTCTAGTTTAAGAATTAAATTTCATTACCATAAATTACATTAAGTCAAAAAAGCAAATTGAACATACTTTTAAGAGTAGCAGTAATAGAGTTCTTCATTCTTTCTAGGACCGATCACTTTCCAATTGAATTGAATGGTATGACTGTTAAAATGAATTTGTCCAAAATAAGAGTCTTTACAACAAAGATGTGGGTCAACAGATGATAAGGAGTGGTTGCCAGAAGGTGTAAGGTGAAAAAGAAAAACCGGATTAAGGGATCCATAGCGTAGGTGTTCTAGAGAAATCATTTGAGCATCTCGGTCAAGAGTCCAGCGAAATACATTACTGAACTCCACATCTACCCCCGGCTTACAGGCCCAAGTCCCTTTTTCATTAAATATTAATACATCCCTACTGCTGCTTGTAGAGATGACTTCTCCTTTGCCATTCCATTCACTGTTAGCGTTGGAGTTTGCATTAAAGTTAAGTTGCTTTACATTCGCAAGTTTTTCCCAAAATGCTAGAAGTACTTCAAGTTTAGTTTTTTTTTCTGATGATTTCATAATATTATTTTTCTCGTTTGACGAAAGCTATAAGATTACTTTTGGTCTGTAACTTTTTTAGGATATGCATGACCACGAAGTGGCGGTGCATATCCTTTAAAAAGCATCGAAGAGTTAACTATGAGTCTTATTTCTTGGGCACCGGTAGGTTTGATTTTATCTGATTCGCCGGGATCACCTTAAGGTTTGCATGAGCAATCCATTGCCATTTGTCATTATTTTTTTTCCACACACTCATACGGGGTGCAGGCTTTTCAGAAAGCTGATGGTTGTCGATTTTTTCCCTTACAGAAATAAGATAGGTGACAACAATTGTATCTTGGTTTTCTGTGGTTTTTAAATCGCTGATTTCATAGTTTCCAAGATACAATTTTTTTATGAGTTCTATCTCTGCATCGCGGGTCAATGTACCAAAGGTGTGAACGGACTGGAACTCATTTGCAATTTTCTCTTCAATAGCTTTGTAGTTCGCATGCTTCATATCTTCCCACATTTGTGTCTCGAGTGTTTCTCCCAAAGAAATTTCAGAAAAAAGTGAAATAGTCGCTAGCATCATTGTGCCAAGTGATCCAATTATGAATTTTAACATTTGTTTTTTTATCCTAAAGTGAGGTCGATTTTTTAATAAAGTTTGTTCGTGATCATCATTGATAACCGGCGAGAGCGGTAGCAATAAAAGTAAAAAATTAGCGTATCTTGTCGCCTTCTTAAAGTCAATTATGCTTTTTCAATAAGATATAAAACTGATTTTTGAGATGCCAAAAAGAAGGATGGAATCAAAAGAATGCCTGAATGCCTTTATTTTAAAGTAAATGAAGAAAAAATTTTTGCTTGATTATACAAATGTTTGAGAAATAGCCTCAAACGATTTTCTTTCTTATCTTTAAATAAGACGATTGCTATAATTAGCTTTGCAATTAGCGAGACTTATTGCATTTACCAATATAATGGACAAAAGGAGTAATATGGAGACTAAAACAGAAGAATATAACATTAATAGTAATAAAACAAGCAACTGGCATGTTGGGGGATTTTTTGGAGCATTTTTAGCCGTTATAGCTATTTTTTTTATCGTTCCTATATTTGAAAAAAATTTCTATACCCATTCACTTCTTCAATGCAGTTTTATTCTATTGATTCTCTCTTCCGTTTACGCAATCGATGGTCAACGATCATTTTTGATTAAGGGACTTTTTTTTCTGATCCCATTCATTTATTTTGATTCATTAAGTTTTCTTAATCATTCTTTGCCTTATATGATTATTGCATATGGATTTTCTTTGGCTTTTACGTTACTTGCTATTGTCGTTTTAATGAGAAAAATCTTATATGCAGGCCTTGTCAATGCTTATCTTATCTTCGGAGCATTAATGGTGTACCTACTATCAGGCATACTATGGGCAAATTTTTATTTCATCGAGAATATGTTGAATCCCGGAAGTTTCCATGGAGCAGGGATATTGAATTTTGATAGCACGACTCTACATAATGCTTATGAACAACAGTTTAATTTTTTATATTATAGCTACGCAACTTTGGCCACCTTGGGAATGGGAGACATTACGCCTCTTAGCCATTTAGCAAAATCCCTCACCGCCCTAGAAGCAATGTTCGGACAGTTATTTGTTGCTGTTATCATCGCAAAGTTGGTTAGCGTATGGTGGCTTGTTCCCGGCAAGCGAGATGAATTTCGCTAATATGAGAGCTGGTCTTTTAAGTGACTTGCCTAATCTTCTTCATTATGCTATAACCGGTTTTTTAAGATTATTGTATACCTCATGTCATAGTGCAAGATGTGTCATTTAAGAACTTATCAATAGGTATTTGGCTTTGAAAAAATTAATAGTAATCTTCGTTGGAATCATCATTTTAAGCGTACTAGTAGGTAACATCATGAGTAATGTTGAACAACCCGATTATACACTGGTTACATCAGATGAGAATATCGAAATTCGCGACTATCCTTCTATAATTATAGCTGAAGTTGAAGTTTTGGGCCAAAGAAAACAAGCCATTACTGAAGGGTTTAAAATTTTGGCAGATTATATTTTTGGAAATAACAAACCTACCCAAAAAATGGAGATGACTGCACCTGTGCTACAGCAGCAGCATATGGATAAATGGAAAGTCAGATTTGTTATGCCAAAAAAATATAGCCTTGAAACTCTTCCAAAACCAAATTTTAAAGAGGTCATTTTAATTCAATTGCCGGCTACTCGTTTTGCGGTTATTCGATTTACAGGTCTTGCTGATGATGAAAATATTAAGCGGCATACAGATGAACTTAAAGCATATATTATATCTAATAAAATGAAGCCAATTGGAGAGCCTATTCTTGCCTTTTATAATCCACCATGGACACTTCCTTTTTTACGCCGAAATGAAATAATGTTAGAAATTAAAGATGTATCAAAAATTAAATTATAGAGACTCATCAATGATAAAAATGCCAACTCCAATCTTGTTAATGATCCCCCTTAAAGTGAAAAAACTTATTGGAGTTAAATCATGACGTTCGTAATGTTGTTCCTAGGTTTAGCTTTTTTGGTGGCAGGAGCGGAATTACTTGTTCGTGGAGCCTCGCGTTTGGGGTTAGCAATCGGTATTTCTCCCTTAGTTGTCGGTTTAACAATTGTCGCGTTTGGAACAAGCTCACCTGAAATGGCAGTGAGCGTGAAAGCCGCACTAGCAAATCATCCGGACATAGTCATTGGCACGAATGTTGGTAGCACCATTTTTAATATCCTATTTATTTTAGGGATTTGCGCAATTGTTTCGCCCCTTAAGATATCTCAGCAACTCATTTGGTATGAGGTGCCTATAATGATAGCGGCAAGCTTATTACTTTTTGCACTCTCTTTTGATGGCAAGATAAATAGGTTAAACGCTCTCATCTTAGTCATGGGTATTGTAAGCTACACAATTTTTGCAATAATTAAGGGTCGCCGAGAAGCTGAAACCATAGCAAATGAGTACCAAGAGGCTTTTTCAGAAAAATCGAATGGTAATGCGGTATTTATATGGAAGCAGATCGGGCTAATTGTACTAGGATTAATTTTGTGTGTGTTAGGCGCAGGTTGGTTGGTGGATAGTGCTGTGATTTTAGCCAGGTCATGGGGAGTCAGTGAGCTTGTTATAGGGATGACCATCGTTGCTGCAGGCACTTCACTTCCAGAAGTCGCCACCTCAGTGGTTGCAACGATCCGCGGACAAAGAGATATTGCAGTTGGAAATGTTGTCGGAAGTAATATTTTTAATATTCTTGGTATTGTGGGGGTGGCAGGATTACTAGCGCCGGATGGAATAACTGTTGCTCCTTCTGTTTTACGATTTGATTTGCCCGTGGCAATAGCAGCTTGCGTAGCTTGCCTTCCAATTTTTTTTACTGGGCATAAAATTTCAAGATGGGAAGGATTTCTGTTTTTAGGGTATTATGTGGCTTATACTAGTTATTTGATAATGGCAGCTAAAGATCACGATTCTTTACCTATGGTAAGCATGATTATGATCTGGTTTGTGATTCCATTAACATTAATTACGTTAGTTATCTTCTTTTACAGAGCGATTTGTAAGCACAAGTTTTAAAAGGTCTTTTAAGCTGAAATGAAGTAATGGTAGAAATAGGAGTGATCGATGAGCAAGATTTTGGTTACAGGAGCTAATGGGTTTGTTGGAAAAAGACTGATCATTGATCTCTTGAAACAAGGTCATGAAATTTATGCTTTGTGCCGCATTAAGGGTACACAAGTTTTTGCTGAAGAGATGCCCAATCTTCACTATATTTTTGGAGATTTAAGAAATTCAGAAATTTTAAAAAAAATTCCGGAAGATATTGAGGCAGCTTATTACCTTGTCCACTCTATGTCCGATATCGTCGGTAATTTGGTCAAAACTGAAATGGAGATAGTAGAACAGTTTCTAAAAGGTGTAAAAAAAACTAAAATAAAGCAAATTATTTATTTAGGAGCAATTGTAAATGATGAAAAAAGGTTATCACCACATCTTAAATCCCGATTATTAGTTGAAAAGGCTTTAAAAGATAGCGGTATTCCTTACACTGTTTTGCGTGCGAGCATCATTATTGGGGCAGGAAGTGCATCTTTTGAAATCATAAGGGATCTATGCGAAAAGTTACCTATAATGATTGTTCCGAAGTGGGTCAGCACATTGTGTCAACCAATAGCGATTGTTGATGTCCTATTTTACTTATCAAACGTACTTCTCAATGAAAAATGTATGAATAAAACTTTTGACATTGGAGGGCCGGAAAGCTTTACTTTTAAAGAGGTGATGCTTAGATATTCAAAATTTCGAAATCTTAAAAGATGGATAATAAGTGTTCCTGTTTTTTTTCCTATTCTTACTCCTCGTTTATCAAGCTATTGGTTAGTTTTTATTACATCCGTCCGCTATTCGCTTTGCTTTTATTTAGTCGAAAGCATGAAAACAAGCACTGTGGTACGTTTAGATGAAATCAAAAAAATTATCCCCCATCTTTCCTTGACCTACAATCAAGCTCTTGAGTTAGCCTTTCAATCGATCTCACAAAATGAGGTTGTCTCCAGTTGGATGGATTCCTGGGAAATCCATGGAACTGACCCAAACATAGAAAATTTTATCGAAGTCCCTGATAAAGGATGTTTAAAAGATGAAAGAAGAATTTTGATCAAAGATTCAAAAGGCGCTACAATCGAAAGGGTTTGGAGTATTGGTGGAGAGACCGGTTATTATGCTTTGAACTGGGCTTGGAATTTACGAGGGTTACTGGATAAAATGATTGGGGGAGTCGGTCTGAATAGAGGAAGACGGCACCCTTCCGAGATCCAAGTAGGGGATTCGATCGATTTTTGGAGGGTCATATTTGCTGATAAAGATACAGGTCATTTAATTCTTTATGCCGGTATGAAAGTGCCTGGCGAAGCTTGGCTTCAATATAAGATTGAGGAAAAAAATCATGAGTTTTTTCTTGTTCAAACAGCGACATTTAGGCCAAGGGGACTCTTTGGTCGCGCCTATTGGTATGCTCTTTTCCCTTTTCATTTCTTCATTTTTAAAAAAATGGCAAGGGCTCTCGCAGGAGAAACCAAATAAATGGGTTTTGATAAAGGTCTATCGATGAATCTATCTATACTTAACAGCCTTTGTTACTCAGCAGGTTGGTTTTGGTGTGTCCTTTTTGGTATTAATGGTCACTACATTATAGCGTCAAGCGGGGCTATTTTTTTAATTATACTTCAGCTTTATTGTACTAAAATTAAAGATGTAGGTTTGTTTATCCAAGACTTAATCTTAAGTTTGTTGAGCATTCCTCTAGGATTACTTTTAGAAATGTTTTTTATTCAAATAAACATTGTTCAATATGCCAATAATGCCAAGATGTTCCCTCCTATTTGGATTGTTTTGCTTTACCCATTATTCTCACTTCTGATAAATCACTCATTAAAAATAATTAAAAAAAATTGCTTAGTATCTTTTCTATTCGGGTTTCTTTTAGCCCCTTTCAGCTATGTTGCGGGTGTTTCTCTTGGAGGATTAACTTTTCCATATCCAATTTTCCAAACTTGGATCATAATTGGAATCAGCTGGGGACTATTTCTTTGTCTTCTTACTAAATTTGCCAATATCAAAAAATAGTTTGTTATCAGAAAAAATGGTGCGGTAGCATCCAAAATAGATGAAAGATATTTTTATGATCGAAAACCCTCTTTAAATTTACTTAGAAAGTCATCTAAGGAATCTCCGTATAAAGCTAGTCTTGATCTAGAAATACTGACCTTAAAGTTTAATTCAAAAATTTATGTTTCAAAAAAAGGGTAAAAGCTTTCATTTCTTCTCGATATTCATTTAAATAGTGGAGTTGCTGCTCTGCTGATCTAATTTCTTGTCTATCTGCTCCGATACTGCGTAGACGAACAAGAGAATCCCGTGGAATAATCAATGTTTTATCATAAGAAGTCATACGATTTTCATAAAATTGGTTAAGAAGTTGGTTTAATGGCTCCGCACATTTGATTTCGATTTGAGTAATCGAATCTGTAATTAACCGATACTTCCTATAAAGATTTTTTAGATTTTCGCCCTCTGGGATATAAAAAAAATCATTGTAAGAAAGATTAGGGAATTTTGTTTTTAGCAATATTTCTTCAGTGCTAATCTGTTCTTTAATGTCTGAAAATACATCTGTTATTTTTTTTAATTCCGACGAATCAATTTGGATATCTATCCAGGGATATGATAAACCGTGGTCTAAATGTCCCTCGCATGAAGCTCTGGTCTCTATTCCCATCAGATTCAAAGCTATAACTGTATCTTTAATCTCTGGATCTATGGAACAGCCTATTCCATCAATCCAACCCTCAACTTCTATGGACATATTGTCCCACATCTCTTGTTTAGTAGGGTTTATTTGTTCAGCATACAAGTCTATGTGAAGGATAGAAATGAATATGTTGAAGACCACGAATTTATTTAAAATATATCTAAACATTTGTACTCCGATGTAGCATATAATTTATGAAATTAAATTATTTAATGGGGATCATACTTCAAATGATCAAATAAGACAACTCTAAATTGTTAGCTAAGTTAGGTGAGAGAACCGTCCCAAACGTTCCAACCACCTAAAAAGCTAATTTATCAAGCAATAATATTATTAAATTTACGAAAGGGCGCTTTTCATTTCTTATTTAGATAGGAACGTTTTATTAAAAATTATCAAATTGGATGCAACAAATTGGCTAGATATAAATTTAGTCAAAGTGTATATTCTGATAAGTTCGTTTGAAATGTATTTCCATCAAGAATTTTAATAAAAATTCTTTTGCTACTTAAAGCTAATATGTAAGTTTTGGTCCATTTTTTTATTAAAAAAAATTAATCTTGAATGATCGATATAAGTAAAAGTAAATTTTTTTTAAGTTTTCTAATTGAGAGACCGTTTTTCCACAATGTTAGTCTTTGAAACGCATAACATAAAAAACTCATATACTTGGATAAACAATGATAAAAACCGACCGGCTCATTTTACGTCCTTGGCACGAAGGTGATCTTCAAACCTTTGCAGAACTTAATGCAGATACACGCGTAATGGAACATTTTCCCTCCATAAGAACTTTTAAAGAAACTGTTAAGGAATATGAATCTATTCAAGAGCATTTTAAGACACATGGGTATGGCTGGTGGGCAGTTTCAGAGAAAGATAAAACAAAATTTATTGGTTTTATAGGCTTAAGGTATATTGATTTCCCGGCCCCGTTCACACCTGCTATTGAAGTAGCGTGGAGGCTTAAGTTTGACTATTGGGGTAAAGGGTATGCTACAGAAGGAGCTATTGCATCTTTAGATTATGGATTTAAAGTTTTAAAGTTACCGGAAATTATCTCATTTACTTCTGTTTCTAATATTAGATCACAGGCAGTTATGGAACGTATTGGAATGCATCATGATCCTAAAGATGATTTTAACCATCCTAAGCTTTCTAACGAACATAAACTAAGCAGGCACGTTCTTTATAGGATTGGAATTAATGAATGGGTAAAAGATGAATAACAAAATAATTGACGATAATTTATCGACTTCACGTCCTAAAGTTTCTGTTTATATTGCAACAAGTATTGATGGCTATATTGCGCGTAAGGATGGCAATTTAGATTGGCTGCAACACGGCCATACAGGTGATGAAGATTATGGTTTTAAGAAATTCATAGATAGCATTGATGTTTTGATTCTTGGGAGAAATACCTACCAATTTGTTTCTAGTTTTGACGAATGGCCATATAAAGAAAAAAGAGTCATCGTTCTTAGCAAAACTTTAAACGAAGTTAGAAAAGAAACTGAGTTGTATAGTGGAGAGTTACCCGATCTTCTAGTGAAACTTAAATCTGAAAATGTCAGGCACATATGGGTTGACGGAGGAATTACTTCCTCAAAATTCATTGAATTAGGGTTAGTGGATGAAATTACAATCTCGATAATTTCTACCATTCTCGGGTCAGGAATCCCATTATTTAGCGTTATGAATAGAGAAAATTCATGTCGTTTAGTGAGTTCGCAGGCTTATCCTAGCGGTCTAGTACAATTGAAGTATGAGGTGAATAAATGACTCCTTACCAAAAAATTCTAAATCTTCAGACTGCTAATTTTTCACGAATTGATCATGAAGATGCAATGGTCGCTGTTGTCTATAAAATACTTAAGTCCGATGGCAAGGAGTTTATTTTAAAAATATGCGATCGTGTTGATGATTATTTAAGAGAAGTGCATTTCCTAAAATTTTTTGCAGATAAAATACCAGTGCCAAAAATTTTAGAGGTTGTGAACCCAAGCGAAGGTATACATGGTGCGATCTTGATGGAATGCTTAAGAGGTGATCTTCTTCAACCAAAAGAACTTAATGAATCTTTGGCTTATCAGCTTGGGTCTTCTCTTGCAATCATCCATCTTAACCGTTTGCAAGGATATGGTGATCCACTAAAGGATAATTTAAGTAAGGATGCTGGAGTTTATTTTACTGCCAAGTTTGAAGAGGGTTTAGAGGAGTGTAAGGATCACTTACCGAAGAATTTGATAGAAAAATGTCGCCTTTATTTTGAGACACATGTTGATTTGTTAAAGTTTGTGGATGGACCTTGCATTGTGCACCGGGACTTTCGACCCGGGAATCTAATTGTCCATGAAGGTAAGTTGCAGGGGATCATCGATTGGGCAAGTGCTCGTGCAAGCTTTGCAGAAGAGGATTTTTGCTCATTAGAGCATGGAGAATGGTTAATTAATCCAAACAACAAAGCATCTTTCTTGTCAGGTTATGCAACTGTGCGTAAAGTTCCCGATTACAATCTCATCATTCCTTTCTTGCGCCTCAATAAAGCGATTGCTACAATAGGCTTTACAGTTAAACGTGGAACTTGGGCAAATAAAAATGCTAGTTTATACCAATTAAATCGCAGTATTCTTGAAAATCTTTTGTGATTAGTTAAGGTTTATCGGTGGATGATAATAAAATAGTTATAAATATTGAAACCGTACGTAAATTAATTGCTGATCAGTTTCCGGAATGGAAAGATTTGAGTATTTCTGCGGTAGCCTCAAGTGGTTGGGATAACAAAACCTTTCACTTAGGCAACTCAATGCTCATTCGTATGCCAAGTGCTTTAAGGTATGCTTCACAGGTTGAAAAAGAACAGAAGTGGTTGCCTAAACTTGCTCCTCTTTTACCTCTTCAAATTCCAGTCCCTTTAGCTATGGGCATACCTTCAAATGGTTATCCTTGGAAATGGTCTATATACGCATGGCTTGAAGGCGATACTGCCGCAACAGGACACATCGTTGATTTATGCGACTTTGCCACATCTCTTGGACAATTTCTTATCGCTTTACAAAATATTGATGTCAAAAATGGACCTACAGCTGGATTACATAGTTTTTACCGTGGTGGATCTTTAACAAATTATGATATGCAGACGAGAAATGCAATTTTAGCTCTTAAAAGTAAAATTGATGTCGATATTGCAACTGAAATATGGGAAAATGCAGTTACCACAACATGGAAAAACCCACCGGTTTGGGTTCATGGAGATATCAGTGCAGGTAATTTGCTTGTAAAAGACGGAAAACTTTCGGGTGTTATTGATTTTGGGCAGCTTAGTATTGGAGACCCTTCCTGCGATCTTGCTATTGCATGGACGCTATTTAATGGAAAGAGCCGTGAAGCTTTTAGGAAAACACTTTCCTTAGATTCTGAAACATGGGCACGAGGTCGTGCTTGGGCACTCTGGAAAGCCCTAATTACTGCAGCTGATTTAACGAGTCCAAGTAATGCCGAATCAGTTAAATGTTGGCATATAATTGATGAAGTCATTTCCGATCATCGAAATGATAAAAAGAGGACAGGAATAAATGAAGAGTGAAGTGGTTCAAAACTTTATTAATTTTTTAAATACCCAATATGGCTTCAAAATTACAAAGCTTATATTACTTCCCCTGCGGTATACTGAAGTTAGTAATGACAAAATCTACTTTATAAAGCTACAAAGGGCTGGATTTTTTTTTGATCATGGTGTTTGCTAATTCAAAGTTCATTGTTGCGTATGATGGTTTTTTCATTGAGTTTACGAATCAACGAGTAAGGAAATTGCGATCCGATTTCTTTACCTTTTTTTGAACTTGTGCCGTTTTCATCTGATTCTGGAAGTAAGCGATTAGTGAGGCTCATAAAGGTCGAGGTTAAGTTTGGAAATAAAGCATTAAATCGGATCGCAAGCTTTGCAACAAGTGTGATAATGACTTGCCCCTCACCGTATCTGATGCCTCGTATAATTTGGCGTGCAGCACGCTCTGCACTGACGGAAATCCCCGGTAGTGTGCTTGAAATTGCAAACCAACCATATTCTTTTTCGTGTTGGCCTTTAAAAGAGGCGTTTGGGAAACTTCCCGTCCGCATAAGTCCAGGACATACAGTCGTAACTATAATTCCATCTTTAGCAAGTTCATTGCGCAACCCTTCTGACAACCCGACCAATGCAAATTTACTTGCAGAGTAGGGGAGTAAGTGAGGAACACTAATTTTACCACCAATTGATGAAATGTTCACGATACGTCCAACTCCTCGTTTTCGCATAGCAGGAAGAACTTGCAAAATCAAGTTCAATGGACCATAAAAATGAGTATTCATCCCTTCCTCGTAATCCTCATGCAACATGCAGTCAAACGGCCCGACTTTGATAACTCCTGCATTATTGATTAGTACGTCAATTGGCCCTATATTTTTCTCAATTTTTGCGATAAGTATCTTGACCTGGTCTGGATCAGTAACGTCGCAAACAAAACCTGATGCTTCAATACCATCGGCCGCAAGATTTTCACAGCCACGCTTCACTTCTTCTTTATTGCGCGCACAGATAGCAAGTTTTGCCCCAGCTTTTGCTAGGTAGCGACATAAGACTAATCCAAGTCCGCGTGACCCACCAGTTACAAGAATGACTTTCCCTCTAAGATTAAAAGCTCGCTTTTCTTGAATCAGTCTTTTAATACCAAATCCCATTAAACCAAGGGATGCAAGAAACCAGAAATTAGAATTTTTCATAAATTTTCCAAGTTATTACAGTTTTTTAAATAGTATTCTATTAATTTTACATATATATAATTAATTTTTAATTTACATTTGTTTTTTTTATTATCAGAGATCGAATTTTTGTAAATTTTGATGATGGCAATCAAACATATCAGTTCGTGGGTTTTAAAAAAATTATCATTATTATATGGAAAATTTAATCGTGTAAATTTACAGTAGACGAAAAAAACAGGAGTTCAAAAGTGAAAAAAAATATATTTAAGAAAATGATTTACCCTATCTTCTTTTCTCTAATCGGGATAGCACAAATCCATACAGCGCCTTTGGAAGCTATAACCATGGATCGTGCCAATACAAAATTAGAAGCTATTCATTCTAAATTGCATTTGGTTCATGGAAGTTTAGCAGAAGAGTATCCGGAACAGCTCATGGCTGCCATGTATGTTTCAAAACGTGCAAAAGTTTTGGAACTTGGTGGAAATGTTGGCAGAAATAGTTGCGTAATTGCTTCTATTTTGAAAAAATCTGAAAATCTTGTAGTTGTTGAATCATCTTTAGAATCCGCAAAATTATTAGAGGAAAATAGAGATGCAAACGGATTGCGATTTCAAATTGAAGCATCCGCTATTTCAAAAGTTGCCCTTGTTCAAAATGGTTGGAAAACAATACCTAGCAATATTGATTTACCAGGCTACACTAGAGTTAAAACGATTAGTTTTAATAAGCTCAATAAAAAGTATGGGATTAAATTTGATACGCTTGTCGTAGATTGTGAAGGTGCTCTATATGGCATTTTAAAGGATGAACCAGAAATGTTAAAAAATATTCATACAATCATCATTGAGAATGATTTTGATGACATCGCACACATGGAGTATGTACAAAATCTATTTAAAGAAAATGGGTTAAAACTCGTCTACAACCAAGCAGGCGGCTTTGGTCCATGCTATGATTATTTTTATCAAGTCTGGAAAAAATAACACTCATAAAACTTCAAGGCCAATAAGTTGTTTTATTGGCCTTGTAAAATTTAAGTAAGGATCGGGAAGATTAATCTCGACGTCTTGAGATTGCTTAACGTTGTTGAATGTTAGAACTTATACAAGAGTCCAGCTCCGAGAGTATGGTCATTAAAACGACAGCCTGCTTGATGAAATTTATATTCTAAAGTTACTTCTGTGTTAAAGATGACAGGATAAGCAAGACCTGCCATAAGAGCCCAAGAAAAATGATGCCACTTTTCTGTAAAACGAATACGAGAATTTGAAGAGTGCATTTGTCGATAATCATAGCCACATCCTGCTCCAACAAAGGGTTTGATATTCAAAAAGGGGCATCCCCATAAAGATAAAGGCAAATCCCAAAGTACATTGGCCATATATGAGGAAACTTTGACTTGTCCATGTTTTGAAAAACCTTCACCGAAGAAATCGATTTCTCTAATGGTATTTTTTCTATAAGCATATTCACCCTCTAAACGAAGACCATATTGCCAACAATAACCTAAGGAGGCGGATATATTATACCCTGTCTGATATGTAGGTTTATTTGCCGATATTTTTTTAGCTGTTTGCATAAAATTTGCACCGCTAAAAAACTTTGCATAATAGCAGCTCCCTCCATAGCAGGAGGCATCAGCAGCCATGAAAATTGAAAGAGACATAAGTAACAGAAGAATATTTGTTTTCATTTGATGATCTTATTTTTTTAGTACTTTTTTAAGAATTTCGCTAGTCCGCAATCCAATCATCATAGCAGGCCCTGTAGTGTTAATATCAGGTATTACAGGGCAAATGGAGTTGTCTGCTACAAACACGTTTTTGGTACCATAAACACGAGTATTACCATCTACAACACCACCTGCTTCAAAAGCTGCCATTTTACAATGTGAAACAAAATGATGAATATCCAATGAAAGATTGCTATTATTTTTAACATACTGGGTCACGATGTCGTCATTATAACCTGAAAGGATGACTAAATTGATCGGATCACTTAATATAGGTCTAAACCAAGGCGAAGGAAAAGGGTACATGATTTCTAGCTGATCTAAAAGAGCGCGTATATAGACTGAGACGGCTCCCTTCATATTTTCAAGGTCTATGGGATTTTGATAAAAGCCATCATCTGCTGCTGCAATTTGATAAGTATTATCGCTTTGAATCGTTACACTACCTTCACTTATCGGGTTCAAAAGATCAAATCCAACGGCTAAAATTGCTGGAGTTGTTGCGGTTGCAGGTATAAATTCGAACAGCATTTGTAGCATTCTTGGATCATTCGCACCCCCTCCAACTACCGGCAAATAGACACTATTGATCGTAAATGCATACGGAGCCCCGGCAGGAACACCGCTAAGAGCAGGATCTGCTAACATTGTAATAAAAATAAGCGGATGATTTTGAAGATGTTTTCCCATGTTTTCATTAATGAAAACAGGTTCGATATTAGCATTTTCTAATGCTGCTGAGGGGCCAATTCCTGAAAGTTGTAGCAATTTACTACTGTTAATGCCACTTGCCAAAACAACAGCTTTTTTAGCTTTTGCTTCAAAAAGCTTACCATCTTTCATGTATCTTACCTTCTTAGCAGTGCCATGTTTGTCAAATAGTATTTTCACACCTACCGAACCAAAAAGCATAAATAGTTTATGTCCATTAACACCCTGACCCTCAGGTGTCATGATCGACTGATTTAATTAAGCCGTAGCGCTGCTTACTCGTTTTGTACCTGAAGGGTCGATAAACCATTGAGAACGAGGGCATATGCAATTTTGTACGGTAGGGTCATTGTAATCGGCTACAACCGGAATTCCGGGAAAAGCTGCTTGTGTCGCAGGTAAAAGTACGTTTGCTGTAATATCTGAGATAGTAGGTGTTTGAAGAATGTTGACAGGACCATTGCTGCCCCGGGCTCCGGGGGTAATTGTCAAGCCTTGATAGTTTTCAAGTCTTTTAAAAGTTTCAAGAATATTGGCAAGACTCCAATTACTGCTGCCGGAAATTCCTTCCCAACGAGAATACATTTCATTTGACCCACGACCATAATAAAGTCCATTAATTGATGAGCCACCACCAAGAAGCATTCCGGTAGTCCAATCACTTGTACGTCCATTAAGACCGGGCATTGCCAAGGTTTGATTCCATCCCGGCCAAAAATACCTAGCTTTTCCTGTGCCGGCTAAAAGAAAAGCGGGAAGTCCTACAGCTTCTATTTCAGGATCAGTTGTTAGGTTTAAGCCACCCTCTATTCCTAAAACTGAAAATTGACCATTTTGTGAAAGCTCGCTCATCAGAACGCATCCTGCAGCTCCTGCACCAATAACTATGATATCAGCTTCTAGTTCATCACCCGACATCTTACATCGATAGGGTGAAGATGAATGGTAATCGCCAAATAGATTGACTGTAGCGGTAATTAAAACAAGGGTAATAAATTTGATTTTCATAAGAAGACCTTTTTCAGTGCATTGGCGATGAGACTATCAGCGTAAAGTTATTTATGTCAATAAATTATTTTATTGGGTTGTAAAAAAATTATTATTTATTATTGAATGTGTAACTTTCCCAAAGTTCTTCCTTATTTTTAAAAGAGGATAAAATCTCATTTTCTAAAGGTGTTATTACTTCATTTTTCCACTTGTTACCCATTAGTAAACCTGATCCTATCAGATAACTATCGTAATCGTCATAATCCCTTCCAAGATAGAAAATCATATTTTCTAGAAACTCTTGTCTATCAGTTTGGAGAAATTTGATAGTTTTTGAATACAAAAAGGAATGTAGGGATGGCTCTAATCCATATCCACGGCCTAGCATTTTCCAAGTACGAAAGATTTTGTTGTAGATCGAGCCAAAGACTTCACCACCAAGCCATTTCTCCCTGTCTTCTAAAGGAATATTTAACTTTTGCTTAAAGATAGCATCAAACCCTTTGCCTGTTCTGTCAATTAATTGCTTTGCATTGTAGTGGTAGGTAATATTATTTAAACAAAAATCAAGTGATTCTATTGGGGCTTTTAAAGTGTAATCTACAGAGATGCCTTGTAAGCAGCAATCCTTTCGTATCCCTATTTGAATCACGGGAAAATCGGGTCTTTTACTAAATTGCCAAAAGTTTTCTTTAGCAATTTCAACGATCTTCTCAACATTTCCGGTAAATGAAAAATCGATATCTATAACACTTGAAGATCTTATGCCTAGCAAGTCCCTTATCGCGCCGCCACTTACGTAAATGTCTATTCCGTTTTTATTGAAAATATCAAAAATTTGGCCGTAGCTTATATTTAATCCGGGGACTTTTTTTAAGAAAAATTTGTCTATAAATCCCTGACGACTTATAATAAGCGCGGTATACCCAGCTTCATTGTTATTTATAATGTTTTGGAAAATCTTACAAACTAATGAAGCGCTTTTTTGATTGGACTTGTCAAGATTAGAAAAAACTTTAGAAAGTAATAAATCAGTAAGAGCAGTCAGGTAAATCATTTTATTTCCTTTTGGTACAGCATACACCGAATGCCAATTTCTCTAAATGAATGTATGAATGCCAACGAGCTTTTAGGGAAAAATTATTTAAAAGATTTTATTTTGAATTAGAAAGTGTATACTTTTAAGATAAGATAAAGGGGGGTTATGAAAAGAGTTGTTTTATTTGCATCTATGTTTTTATCGATGTGTGGGCATTCAAATGAGGAATTAAAAATGGTTGAGCAGAGCCAAATCCAAGAACAACCGGAATTTCTTTATAAAATTGTCTCTTCTGAAGATTGGCAGAAGAGCTTATCTCAAAAAGAGATCGTCAATTCGGCAATGGATAAGGATTTTATTCATCTTGCAACAGAAGAGCAGCTACCGCGTATTGCAGAAAAGTTTTGGAAAGATAAAGATTATATCATTTTAAAACTGATTACAAACAAGTTGGTCGGTCGTCTAATCTATGAGGCAAATCCTAACGGTGCTACAAAATTTTATCATCTTTATGAAGGCACTATTCCTCTTAAATCTGTTGTTGATGTAATCTTAAAACACTGATTTTTTTTAAATGAATAAAATTACAACACCATTTAATTTATTTCGTTGACAAAATCATTAGTTTTGTTAAAATTTTTATCAAAATCATGTTTTAATAGGTTGTGAATGAATTTTCAGTTGTCTATCAAATTAATCGTTTGCTTTTTTTTTTGTAATTCTCTTTTTGCAGAAGAGAATTTTCTTCTTATAAATGGTGTGACAAATGAAGTCGTTGTCGAATTTGGTCAAAGGCTAGATGATAGAATAAGTCCATGTTCGACTTTTAAGATAGCTCTAAGCCTGATGGGGTATGATGCCGGCTTTTTAAAAGACGAAAATCTTCCGGTTCTAAAATTTAAAGAAGGGTATGATGACTATATGGAATCATGGAAAGCATCCATAACCCCACAATCATGGATGCGCTATTCTTGTATTTGGTATTCCAAAATCATTGCCTTAGAATTAGGTGTGGAAAAAATTCAAAGCTATTTGAATATTATGGACTATGGAAATAAGGATATTTGCGGAGGGCTAGGAAAACTTGGGGCCGAAAGCGTTGCCTGGATAAACTCTTCTTTAAAAATATCTCCGAAAGAGCAGGTTATTTTCATTCAAAAAATGATCCTTGGTAAGCTTCCGATTTCCACTTTTTCAACTCAAATGACAAAAGCAATTCTTTTTAAAGAAGAATTATCAAATGGTTATAGGTTGTACGGGAAAACAGGATGGAGTGGTTCGAGTATAACTCAAGACGGAAAAACTTTAGAACATGCATGGTTTGTGGGTTGGATTGAAAATGATCAAAATATTTATCCGTTCGCCTATCTTATTCTCGATAAGAAAATAAATCTTGATCAAAGAATTCCAAGAGTCAAGCAATTGCTCTTGGAATCAGGGATATTAGGTTTATCCTTTTAATTTCTTAGCTACTAAAATGATAAAAGGGGACATTGTTCTCTAACCTTTCAATGAATTTCTACAAAAACTGATTTTTAAAAAAAACAGACTCCAAAAATACCAGTACTATTCTTGTAGACAGTAAAAAAGTAATGTTATATAATGTTCTGTGTGGACCGAACATATCGAACTAATAAAACTTTGGGGGATAATGGACTTTGATAAATTGATGGATAAATTTGGAATCTATTTTGATGAGATTGGTTTAAGTAAAACTTACGGTCGAATGTTTGGATTCTTTATGACAGCAAAAGAACCTGTTTCCATGGGGCAGTTGGTAGAAAATTTGCAAATAAGTAAAAGTACTGCCAGTACAGAATTAAGAAGGCTTTTAGCAACGGGTGTCATAGAAAAGGTGCTGCTTGCCGATAAGCGTGCAGATTTTTACCAGATAAAGAAAAATATGTGGGGTATGAATCTAAATGAAAAAATTAAAGAAGTTAGAAAATTACGCGTCATCATTGAAGAAATTCCACTGAATGAACTTGAAAAATTCGAACATTTACAAGAAATGGACAACTACTGCATTTTTTTAGAAGCAGAACTTGAAATTTTAATCAAAAAATATATGAAATTTACCAAAGTAAAGAAATGATATGAACGTAATCAGACGCTTTAAATTTATATTGAGTGCCTTCCTAATCGGTTTTAGTGCTGTCTTTGCCGGTGCCGAAAATGAAAATAAAATGGAGAATACCATGAATATACAAGAGCTTATTCAAGAATATGTCGATCAAAAAGCTGCGACGGGAGTCGTTGTAGGTTTCATAGATCATGGAATTGTCAAAACCTATTCCTATGGAACAAATTCATTGATAGACGATGAAAAAGTTAATGAAAAAACAATCTATGAGGTCGGCTCCATTACAAAAGTTTTTACGACGCTTGGCCTAATGGAGATGGTAGCTAAGGGAATTGTCCAATTAGACGATCCAGTCGAGCTGCATTTACATGGTGTGAAAATACCTGAAATGAATGGCGAAAAAATTACTCTTGCACATTTGGCAACACACCATTCAGGCCTTCCTAGCATGCCAACAAATTTCAATCCGAAAAATCCTTTGAATCCGTTTGAAGATTATACTCTGGAAAATCTTTATGAGTTTTTAAATAATTATGAGTTAACAAGAACTCCTGGTGATACATTTGAATATTCTAATGTAGGCATGGGGTTATTAGGGCATATTTTATCTCTTAAAGCTTGCAAGCCTTATGAACAATGGCTTTTAGATTCTGTATTAAATCCTTTAGAAATGCATGATACCAGAATTTTTCAAGATCAAGAAAAACCACGTCTCTTTGCAAAAGGGCACCATTTAGGTAGACAAGTAAATTATTGGGATTTTACAGAAGCTATTGTAGCGGCAGGTGCCCTTAAATCAAATGTAAGGGATCTGTTAAAATTTTTAGAGGCAAATATGAGTCTTTTAAAATCATCCTTAAACCCATCTTTAAAAGAATGCCATATGGGACTTTATCCAATAGATTCCAACACTTCAATCGGCCTTGGATGGATTCTTTCAAAGTCAGAAAATGGTGATATCATATGGCATAATGGAGGCACGGGTGGTTTTCGTAGCTTCATTGGGTTCGATCGAAAAAATGAGAAAGGCGTCGTCGTGTTATCAAACTCCACCGAAGGATGGCCAGAACAATTGGGGCTTAGCCTGCTCCAAGAAAAAAAAGGATTACAGTAATACCCTTGCTAAGGTCCGGAGGACCTCTCACTTTGTAGCCAATACCTAGTACACCATGTCATCTAAAATGATAGGTACTATACTTGTCTTTCACCTCTATTTTAAGAATTAAATTTCAATCCTACAACAATGTATGGTATTGAAATTTAATTCTTAAACTAGAGGCAAAATCCAAGCATATTACCTATCAATTTAAATGACATGATGTACTAGGGTGTTATTTTTGTAGCATTTTTCTTCTTAAAAAATTACATAGGTGTATGTTCGTTTGGGGACAGTTCTTCATAAGTGCATAACTTTTAATCGAAAAATTTGTTTTATAATGCTAAAATTGTCGATTAGAAGTTATTCACTTATGTGAGAACCGTCCCCAATAAAATCCAACCGGTCTTATCGAGCAAGTTTTAGAAATCTCCTTAAGACCGGCTTAGATCCTTGTGATTTTTTTATCAAGAATTCATAACCGACGTTAAGCATTATGCAAATGCTATTTTTCTTTTAACCGCATCAGTGATTGTGTTAAATCCTGCAGGAATTGTCTCTGTAAAAAATTCCTTAGCGATATCCAACATCGGAAGAAGGACTTGATCTTTTGTCCATTTTTTATTGGCTTGTATGCTTATTCCTAATGGAGCTAAGACAGTATCATAAAAAGCTTTTGGCATCTCAAAAAGCATGGCATTCACGATGTTTTTGATAGTAGTTGCAAGTGGAGTTAAAATTTCATCATACGTCCATACAGAAAATCCCTTGATTGCCAAATAACTTGGTGTGATGACTTCGCTGAAGATAAATTTTGGAAATTGGATAAAAATGGCATCAGCAATCTTGCAGATAATTTTCCCAATTGGTGTTAGTACGTTCTTGTAGGTCCATTTTGTAAAGTTCTTAAATGCATTTCCAATTGCCGGTAGTATTTTTTGGAAAACAGCAAGGACAACAGTCTTGATTGCACGTCCAATAGGAGTTAAAATATTATTGTAAGTCCAGATAGCAACATTTTTTAATGCACCACCAGCAGGTGCTAGAATGGAATTAAAGACAAATTTTGGAAATTGAATAAAAAGAGCATCAGCAATCTTGCAGATAAT
>JBBSJT010000012.1:0-31402 GCA_038257035.1 Chlamydiia bacterium | reverse complement strand
GATCGCATGTTAGAAGGCATTGCCTTTAATAAGGCTGCTATGAGTCCCCTCTTGCGCAAAAAAAACCTAACTCTAAAGATTGCCTTCACCCCTCAGGTCACAACCTTTCAAGGTCCAAGCATCCAGCTCATGATCCGCGACATCATTATTTTAGGTTAAAAGAGAAGGTGTGAAGAACGATTTCTAGCTTCTTCAGACCGACTTCGTCTAAGTTGATTTGGAGTGCAGTAAATTATGTTACAGTTTTTTTGCTGTAACAATAAATAAATCAAAATCTTTTTCTGTATTTATTATTTATTAATATGAATAACAAAAATAAAACAAAAAAAATCAACAATTTTATACTTCTCAAAAAAGCATTTTATTATATCGAAAGATCTGCTACTATATTCTTTTAATTTACAGGAAGTAGTATGAACACTAGCGATATAATCAGCGGAAAAGTAGAAAAGAATTTAGCCTTCGGTGGTGAAGGAATTTTAAAACATAATGGGCAGGTGGTTTTCGTACCATTTGTAGCACCCGAAGAAAACATCTCTTGCAGCATTGTTAGGATGAAGAAAAATTTTGCAGTTGGCGAACTTGTAACAGTTGAAGAAAAGAGCGATAGCCGAGTAGCACCTGAATGCCCTTACTTTGGCACATGCGGTGGATGCCAGCTTCAACATTTAGATTATGATACCCAAGTGGCTCAAAAAGAAATTTTTGTAAGAGATGCTTTTCAGCGCATTGGAAAAATTGAACATGTACAGGTATCAAAACCTATTAAATCTGATAAACAATATGGCTACAGAAGACATGTCAGTCTGACAATTAAAAAATTATCTGCTACATCTGCCATGGCAGGCTATGCAAAAATTGATGGTGTCACTATATTACAAGTGGAGCAATGCCCGATTTTTGTTGAAAAAGAGAATTTAATTTTAAAAGAACTTCAAACTTATTTAAGCTTTTTTGAAATGGTTGATGAGACATCAAAAGTCACTATCTTAAAAAATGAACAATCACAATTTATTCTTCACTTTCATTTCAGAGAATTACCAAAAAATGCTAAAGCCATGATTGAAGAGTCTGCAAAATACAAGTTATTTGCAGGTGTAATTTTTGGTTCTAAAAAAGAAACATTATCTGTTGGAGCAAAACACGCAAAATCGACCATTGAAGATTTGACCTTTACATTTACATCTGATGTGTTCATGCAGAACAATTTGCAACAAAGCTTATACATTTACAAAAAAATTAAAGAAATTGCAAAAAAATCTACATCAAAAGATGTTTTAGATCTTTATTGCGGTATCGGTATTTCATCGCTTCTTCTTGCAAAAAATGGCATGAACGTAACTGGCGTTGAAAGTAACCATCGATCGATTAAAATGGCTCTTCAAAACGCTAAAAACAATAAGATCAGTAATGTAAAATTTGTTGTCGCTCTTGTTGAAGATGCTTTAAAAGAGATAATAATCCCAGATTTTGTCATTATCAATCCTCCAAGAGAAGGCTTAACGGCTTCGGTCATCGAAAGTCTAAGAAAAGCACTCCCTTCACGAATTGTTTACATATCCTGCATGCCTTCAACTCTTGCAAGAGACTTGAAACTGTTAGGAGAAGATAATTACTCCATCGAAGGGTGTCAGCCTGTTGATATGTTCCCGCAAACCACCCACATCGAAACTGTTGTGTCGTTGGTGAAGAAAAAATAGAGTTTTCTTAACGAATAAATTTGTCTTTATAAAGCCCGACTTTGTCGGGCTTTGTTTTTTGTACTTTAGGAAAATTCGCTAATCTGGAGTGCGGTGACTTGTCACCGCACTCCAAATTAGCGACTAGTCGCTTCGCGACTAAGCGTCAGCAGATAACGAGAAATCTTGACAATTTTGTTCGAAAGGCTTAACTTAAAGTTCTAAATAAAATGTGAAAAAGTGCTTATGGCTACGGCTATAAGAGAATAGGGAAACGGGTGTAAATCCCGTGCGGTTGCGCCGCTGTAACGAGAGACGAAAGCCTTGATTACCACTGTTATATTAGACAAAGTCTAAAACGGGAAGGTAAGGCAATTAGGATGACCTCGAAGTCAGAAGACCTGCTTTTTCACGCCTATCAAAGCCCTTAAAAACATCTGTTTTTAAGGCTACTTTCTCGCCAAAGAAAGGATGGGACAAAAAAAGCTTGCTGCATCCAATCTGCACCGCCTTTTTATGTCCTTGTATTTAAGGATTTTAAGAAGGCTTTTGTTTTTCTATTTTCCTTAAATGCATGAACCCGCGCAATGGCATGCGTTAACAGGATCATCATTATGGAAGTCTTAGACCAATTTACCGAAGTAGAAGATGGACGCTATGTCGTTCATACCTTTTTAAACCGCACCTTTCGCCTAGATAAGGAAAAAGCAAGAGCACGTCTTGCAGAAAAAATGGTCATTAATGGCACAAGAAGCGCAGAGCTTAATGTTCTACCACTAAAATACCATGAAGCCTACCGCATCTATAAGCAAATGAAGGCCAATCATTGGGAGCCTGATGTCATCGACATGACAAAAGATTGCGCGATGTGGAATTCTAACAAACTAAATGCGCGCGAACGTTGGATCATTGAGATGGGTGTAGGTTACTTTTCAGCAGCTGAAGGCATTGTTGGAGACAGCGTCTTGCATGTGATCGAAGACAACCTGACTGCAGCAGAACTTAAACATGCATCACTTCGACAAATTGCCGAAGAATCCATTCATATGGATTCGCTTTTGCACATTATAAGTAGTCTAAACATTGATCTTGATGAAGTCACCGCTAAATTTCAAGATATACCGTCTATTAAAAAGAAAAATGAATACATCACACGTCATATGCCGGAATTAAAAATGGGCATTGATCTTACTATTACAAAAAATAAACAAAAGTTTGCAAAGGCACTTTTTGGTATCACGCAAGTCATGGAAGGCACACAATTTTATGCCCTTTTTGCCATGATTCTTTCATTACACCGTCAAAACAAAATGACGGGGATCGGGCAAATGTTTCAGTATACTTTACGCGACGAAACAAACCACATTGCATTGGGGCGATACATCCTTGAAAAACTCATCGAAGAAAATCCTGATATCTGGACAGATGCATTTCGAGATGAACTTGTTGAATTCATGCGTGAAGGAGTAGAGCTTGAAAAAGAATTTGTTCTTGATTGTTTGCCTGAAAATATGGTGGGAATGACTCAAAAAGACTTTCTTGAATTTGTTGATTATAATGCAGATCGACGATTAACAAGTCTTGGACTCCCCTCTCTTTCAACTGTTAAAATCAATCCATTTCTTTGGCTTGATGAGGTCATTTTTCTTCAAAAAGAAAAAAACTTTTTTGAAACTCGAGTCACTGAGTATCAGACGAGCGGTAGCATGAAAAATACGAATGAAGATGATCTCATTTAATAAAGGAATTGATTATGAACTCTATTACATCTTTTGAATTTCCAAATATTATTCGTCGCGATTTACCCCATACAAAATCAAGTAAACCGCGCCTTGTGGCGTGGAATGGCAACAAAATTGAAAAAGCGGTTAATGCGGCTTGTGTTGAAATTGGCTTGGAACCAATTGGAAAGCTGATTAAGCAAGAAATTGAAAATCAGATCAAAAATGAGTGTGCAAAATTCATTCATATTGAACAACTTCAAGACATGGTTGAAAAATTTTTAATTGAACTCAACCATGGAAAAGTTGCAGTTGCCTATGGAAAGCATCGGGCAAGACGCCAAGCTTTAAGAGAACTTGAGATAAATCACATTACATCACCCATTAAAGAGGATCTTAGGCTGCGCATTTCTTATGCAAAAATTGGATTAAATCTGACGCTTAACGAAGATGAGTTAACTGCAAGGCTAACTAGAAGCATTTCAGAAACTTTGTCAGACAAAGAGTTGCAAGAAACAATTATATTAAATGCAAAAAATCTTCTTGATGTAGATGCGGACAGCCGTTTTTTTGCAGCTCGCATATTGCTCACCTATATTTACGAAGAAACTCTGCCCTGGAAAATAAGCGATGGGATTGATCAACTAAAAGCTGCACATAAAAAAGCCTTTTTGAAATACATTCCATTAGGAATAGAATTGAAACGGCTAGATAAAAAACTTGCAAAATTTGATCTTGAGGAATTGGCAGATGCCATTGATCCTTATGCGGATTTGCAATTTGATTTTATTGGCATTCAAAATTTGTATGATCGTTATTTAATTTTTACTAAAGATGAAAACGGAAGCCGAAGGCTTGAATCCCCCCAGATCTTTTGGATGCGTGTGGCGATGGGCTTGAGTTTACAGGAATCAAATAAAGAAAAAAGAGCTATAGAATTTTTTCGCATTTATCAAAATAAGCTTGCCTGCTCATCTACACCTACCCTATTTAATTCAGGAACATGCAGGCCACAACTTTCAAGTTGCTATTTGCTCTATTGCGGAGATTCCATAGAAGAAATCGCAGAGACTTGGACGAGATTTTCATCCCTTTCAAAATGGGCAGGGGGCCTTGGCTGTTCGTGGACATCAGTAAGGGGTTCAGGCTCTCATATCCATGGAACGAATGGGGAATCGTCAGGTGTAATCCCCTTTCTAAAAGTTGCTAACGACATTTGCGTGGCAGTCAACCAAGGTGGCAAGCGCCCTGGAGCCTTATGCAGTTATCTTGAATTATGGCATTCAGATGTAGAAGATTTTCTTGATTTACGAAAAGAAACCGGAGATGATCGCAGACGCACACATAACATGAATACAGCCCTTTGGATTCCTGATTTATTTATGAAACGGCTCCATAGCATCTCTCTTGGCAATTTACCAAAAGATGCAGTCTGGACACTATTTCGCTCCGATGAAACGGCCGATCTGCATGATTTATATGGTGTAAAGTTTGAAGAACGTTATCTTCAGTATGAAGCGTTAGCCAATGAAGCCAAAATTTATTCTCATAAAATTCGCATCCTTGCCCTCTGGAAAAAAATGATAGGTGCCATTTTTGAAACAGGTCATCCTTGGATTACTTTTAAAGACCCGTGTAACATTCGATCCCCACAAGATCATGTTGGGGTGGTGCATAGTTCTAATTTATGCACAGAAATTACCCTTAATACAAGTCGTGACGAAGTTGCAGTGTGCAATCTTGCTTCCATTAATATTCCCAATCATTTGAATCAGGATGGGTCTATCGACCATGCCAAATTAGAATCGACCATTAATGTTGTGATGAGGATGTTGGATAATGTGATCGATATCAATTATTACCCGACAGAGGCTGCAAAAAATGCTAACATGAAGCATCGACCGGTCGGCCTTGGTGTGATGGGTATGCAGGATGCTCTTTATATGAGAAAAATTCCATTTGATTCTAACCAAGCTGTGGAATTCAACGACGAAATAATAGAGGCAATTGCTTTTTATGCCTATTCAGCATCTGCTGATTTGAGTTTGGAGCGTGGCCGTTATTCCACATTTAAAGGTTCAAAATGGGATCGGGGGCAATTGCCGTTAGATACTTTGGAAATTTTGGAAAAAGAGCGTGGAATTGCTGTTAAGGTTGATCGGCTAAGTCGATTGGATTGGAAAGGATTAAGAGAAAAAATTAAAAAACAAGGCATGCGCAATTCAAATTGCATAGCCATTGCACCAACGGCAACTATTTCCAATATTATGGGCACAACGCCCTGTATTGAACCCACTTATAAAAACATTCATGCAAAATCCAATCTTTCAGGAGATTTTGTGCGTACCAACCCTTATTTGGTGCAGGAATTAATGGATACCGGTATTTGGGACAAAGAAATGTTATCTGATTTAAAATACTTTGATGGCTCCATCCAAGAAATTGAACGAATTCCTGATGAACTAAAACGCCGTTATAAGACAGCCTTTGAAATAGAGCCGACATGGCTGCTTCAGTGTGCTGCCGTTCGTCAAAAATGGATCGATCAATCCCAATCGGTAAATTTATTTCTATCCGAAAATGATGCAAGACAAGCCTCGTTTATGTATCGAGAAGCATGGGAACGAGGACTAAAAACCACTTATTACCTTCGTACGATTAATAAATCATCGATTGATTCAGGCAATAGAGAAAGAAAACCGCTGGAGATGGAACCTTCCGCCTGCTCCATAGATACTTTATTAAATGGGGGTACTTGCGAATCTTGCCAGTAGGATTGTGAGAGGGGGGTTGTAATTTGTCTTCTTCGGCCCGATTTATCGGGCGAATTTGGAGTGCGGAGACCTGGCTCCGCTTTGTTTCAGCCCGACCTGGCGGGCTGCTTAAAAAGTGTTTAAGAGCCCGATTTTTCGGGCTTGCAAATCGCCAGGTCGATTTGAACGACAAAGCGGAGCCAGGTCTCCGCACTCCAAATCAGCCCGATGAATCGGTCTGAAGAGACAAAGCTGTGTATTAAATATCTCTGGAGTCTTTTAGGGCTTGATCTAATTTAACTTCGAAGAGTGTGGTAGCGAAAAGATTGATTAAATCTTTTGGAATCTGATTTAAAGGTGAATTTACATCTGAATTTGTCGCTAAAAATAACAAAACTTGGACTTCATCATCGTGTTGTACAGATTTAAAAACCATTTCATCAGCTTTAATCTGCAGTTTTTCACATTCACTTTTTATCGTGATTAACCTATTAAAACGATTTTGAATAACATCTAAATAGGGTTTTCGAACTAATAAATCAAAAACATAAGTGATAAGTTTATTTATATCTTTTGCAAGAATTTGAAGATCATCACGAATGATGTTACGATCAATTAATTGTCCCTCTCCATTTTTGCAACGTTCCACTTTAAGTAAAATGGAATTTGCAAAATCATTAGTAAATTCAAGTCTTGCAATCCACCCAGATCCATCATAGTATGAAGACTCCATGCCTGATAATTCTTTTTCTCGTGAAGTTTTGTGAATTTTATTAACTGGAAAATTCAAAATATCGTTGCTGCTTAAACCGTTGATGTTCATAAAATTCCTTTTTTATATTTTAATTTAGATGGCTCCACAAGCCTTATTAACATCATTTAATTTAAGTTGGAACATTGTGATAGCGAAAATATTGATTAGCTCTTTTGGAATGTGATTCAAAATACATGTTTCATCCAATTTTGCCGCTAAAAGCAACAATTCTTCATTTTTATGATCACTATGTTGGACGGATTTAAAAATCATTTCATCTGCTTGAGACCAAAGTTTAACGCATTTCTCATTAATCGATGTTATGCCATGATGAAAATAATTTATTGTTTTATTGAATTCTGGCTTTCTTATTAATAATTCACAAATAAAATTATTAATTTTGTTTATGTCCTTTGCAAGAATTTGAAGCTCTTCATGAACCGTATGACGATCAATCAAATAACCTCTTATATCCCAGCAGGAATGTGTGTTATGATGCATCTCATCTAATATAAAACCAGCATTTTCACTCAAGCAGGTAAGTATCATAATCCACTTATCCGCAATATCGTTATTTTCATCCATTTTTTGTAAGATGGGATATATTGTGTGAATGACATTAGACGGTGAATGTATTTCTTGAACGTAGTTGTATGTGCAATTCAAGCCTATTAAGTTCATAAAAAACTCCTTTTTTTTAAAAATAATAATTCATAATAACATTTTTAATGTTATATTACAATGGTTGATTAAAACAATTTTGTTAATTGAAAAAAGTTTTAAAAACCATTATGTGAATTGGTCACATAATGGTTTGATTAGAATCAATTGAGTTGTTATTATCTTGATTGCCATGTTTGGTGGATGCTCAATTTTGCATTTATTGAGAAAAATCCATTCATATAAGCTTCGAGGTCAATCTTTACATCACGTTGTTGGATCATTGGATTAGCGTTGTCCCAATTTACACTTCCTGTAAGCGTCACTTCTCCATTCATAGAATCTTCAAAGCTTTCAACTTTGGCATTTCCTTGCCATGAAGCATCAATTTTCACTGAATCGTTTGAATTAATGGTATAATCAGATTCTTGGTTTAAGATTTTTAAATCCTCTGAAGGTTCGTCCTCCCAGCTTATAAATTGATGACAGCTTTTTTTGTGTACCGTTGCAATTTGAAGGTCTTCACCTGAAAGATGAAACAATTGCGTTAAAAAAACCTGGTAAGTCCAAGGAGAGGCACCCAGCATTTCGATCGAGCAAGGAGATTCAAAATCTTCATGAAGTGGTGTCAAGTAGTCGGAAGTTTCTTTCACTTGAAAATCTTTTTCCACTTTAAAGGTTAATGGATGATCAATCAGTTTTTCAAAATATTCAGCTAAAAGTTGATTATCTTCGTTTTTTAAACTGCCGGAGTCATATGCAGTTGTTGTAACACTATAACCGTCTTTTGCAACATCCAAGCCAGAAACGCGTTTTAAAATGACTTGGACCTCATAGGGATAGCTTAAAGTCTCTTCGTTAACAGATAAAATTTCTACGTCTATATCAATAGACCCTGTTGCAGACCCAAATTCTTTGGAAAACCATTCCAATTCAGATTTTGTTTCTTGTGTGATTGTATAAGAGGCTTTATCACCTGCCTTGAAAGTTAAAGGTTCTGCAAATGCAAATTGGCAGACACCAATACAAACAGTTAGAAAAATGTTTAATATGAATTTTGTTGAATATTTCATGATTCTCCTTTTAAGTTTTTGTATAAAATCAACGTAAAAAATTACCTAACTGATTGCCAAGATGAAGGGTTGGTCGGCTTGTGATTGTATTGAAAAACGTCATTAGTCTTATTTTAGCATCCGTTAATCCATTTTTTGCATTCGATGTTACTGTTTTGTCGCCTGTAAACTGCATAACTTTCTTATAGGCAAAACTCGTTGTTTTACAAACTGATTGTACAATTGATGGTAATGCTAATATTACAGCAGCAATGCTTACAATATGTCTTGGGTGATAGGGGTTAACGGCAAATATTGTGTTGGCCCCAAACATTGTATTTAATTGAGTTGTTGAAAATGCCTCTCCCATTAAAGAAGAAACGATAAAAACGCCAGGACGTGAAACTCCCGCACTCAAAATTAACGAAATTTTAGCGGCAACAATAATTGTCTTATTAGCTACTTCAAGCCAGGTAGGATTCTTTGAAAAAATCTCTGATGAAACATTGCCACCTTTAACAATTTGATAAATGTCATACATTTCTATTAGACCAAATGCAAATGTAACAGAACCTGCAATGTTTTTAACACCTTCTTTGACCAAAGGTTGGTTTAATAAATGAACAGTCGTATTAATTAATTTCTTAGCTTCAATGCTTATTAGATTCATGAGTCCCCTTTTAAGATTACCTTTTTAAAAACAAAGTTCATCTTAAGGACTCCATGATTAAATTACAATTTCAAATTTTTTTGGAGATTTTAGAAAAGTTTCTAAGGCCTTTAGGAAGACCTTAGAAAAAAAGATATGCTAAAAAGAGTCTACGCGACAGTGGCTTGACGGCTCTTTTTCTTGAGGAAGCCTTCGGCAAAAGCTTTAAAATCTTCTTCGTGAATGACCCATGCAGCACCTTTACGATGAGCTTGTAGAGCGCCAATACGAGTAGCATAATAAACTTTTTGCGCAGGAATGCTAAGCATCTTGGCAACTTGATTTACTGAAAAATAACCTTTTGAATTATCAAACAAGAGTTCGCCATCAAAAACAGATTTTGAACGAGAATATTTTTGTTTACGATAGTTTTCAAGATCATCAAGATGAATTGTCCATCTTGTTGTTTCTTTTCTTGCACGTAGCTTGTTCAATTTAATAGCTACATAAATAGCTTGTCTCGTGACTTGGTTTAATTTAGCAGCTTCTGTAATTGAAACGAACTTAGGATCAAGCTCTTCAACATCTGCTTCAATTTTATTAACCATAATTTCCTCCATGTATTTTCTTACATTTTAATTTAAATAATTTACCTTTGTATAATAATTTAATTTTAATCTTCGGTATGAAATATCTCGATTTTAGTGAAGATTCAAAACTATACTTTACCAAAAAAAAGAATTGAAAACAAGAATTATTTTTACATTTTTAATATATTTTTTAGCTATAAGTTGCGAAAAACAAAATTACCTAGAAGAAAAGAACTTATTCGAGTAAGATTTGGAAAAGAGATATATATTTTTTTGGAGTGATTATGTTTAAAAAATTTATGATGACTTGTTTTCTTCTCATTACCCCATCGATTGCGATGGCAAAACTGCCGGAGCTTACTCCTAAAAAAGTCAGCGTCAAAATGCAAGAGATCATGAAAGCCCATGCAAAATATAAAAAATTATCTCCTGAACTGATTAAGAAAATTCTTAGTAACTATTTAGAAGAACTCGATCCTGCTAAAAGCTATTTTATCGAATCAGACATCAACGAATGGGAAAACCCCTCAGAACATCTTCTTATAAAAGTATTAGCAGATTATAATAATAGTAATTTTAAAGAATTTGAACGCATCCATGATGTTATGGGCGTTGCGATAGAAAGAAGAAGACGTCTTGAAAAAGAAATCAATATCTCTATGTTGCCAAAACATGTAAATCCTAAAGAATTTAAAGACATGAAATGGGTGCAAAATGAACAAGAGCTTTTGACTCGCCTTATCCGTATACGTGCGCTTCAATTGGAATCTGCCGGAAAATTGAGTGAGGAATTAAAAGAAAAATCCTTACAAAGAATTGCAAAAAGACAGGCTAAATTTGAAGATGATATTTTAAATCAAAATAGTGTTCAAAAACAAAATTTGATTCTTTCAAATATTCTTAAAGCCTCTGCATCCTCCTTAGATGCGCATACAGCCTATTTTACACCTGATGAGGCAGCCCAATTCTTGATCAATGTACAGCAAAGACTTTTTGGTATTGGTGCCCAATTAAGGGACGACATTAATGGCTTTACAGTCATTAAAATCATTGACGGGGGTCCTGCAGCATTAGAAAAGAAATTAAAAGCAAAAGATCGCATTATTGCTGTTAACGGAGAGCCTGTCGTTGGAATGGATATCGTTGATGCCGTTGATCTTATTCGTGGCGAAGAAGGCACTCCTGTAACCTTGACGGTTATACGTGAAATTGAAAAAAATAAAGATGATGCCTCAACAACACAAGCTGTAGAAGAAAAGCTTGATATCGTTGTCAATCGCGGTGAAGTTGTGCTTAAAGAATCTCGCTATGATTCTTCTTATGAGCCATTTGGAGATGGTGTTATTGCTTATTTAAGACTTCATTCGTTTTATCAGGATCAAGACAGCGCCTCTGCAACAGATCTTGAAAAGGCTCTTAAAACAATTAAAACATCACAAAAAGTCAAAGGTGTCATTTTGGATCTAAGATCCAATTCCGGTGGATTATTGTCACAGGCAGTTGATGTGACAGGCCTTTTTATTACCAAAGGAATAGTAGCTTCAATTAAAGACGATCAGGGTCAAATTCAACATCTTCGTGATTTGGAAAGCAGAACAATTTGGGACGGGCCTTTGATTGTATTAATTAACCGCGGAAGCGCTTCTGCCTCTGAAATTGTTGCCCAGGCACTTCAAGATTACGGCCGCTCTTTAACAGTCGGTGATGATCACTCTTTTGGAAAAGGGACTTTCCAAACCTTTACACTGAATACAGATAAAGCTAATAACATCAATCCTCAGGGCGAATATAAAGTTACACGTGGCATTTATTATACGGTTTCAGGAAAAACACCTCAAAAAACAGGTGTAAAATCAGAAATAATCGTACCGGGATCTTTTTCAGAAACAGAAATGGGCGAAAGTTTTAGCAAAAATGCCTTAGACAATGAAAGTATCAAGGAAAATTTTGATGATGATCTTAGCGATATCCCAGCTTCTCAGCGCGACAAAATAAGAATTCTTTATAAGTACAATTTACAAACAAGACAAGATCTTTATGGTAAATATGTACCTACCTTACAAACTAATTCAAATTATAGAGTTGAGCATAATAAAAATTATCAGAATTTTTTAAAAGATCTTAAAAAAAATGATATTATGTCTGATGAAGAAAGCGAAGATCAATTTGGACAAAACGACTTGCAGCTCAATGAAACGTATAACGTCATGAAAGACTTGATCCTCATGCAACAACATTAGTGGAATTGACCGTTTTTTTTAACACTGAGATCACAGAGAAAAAAAGAGAGAGAAAGGTTATACTATTACCTATAATATTTTTTTACCAGTGAGTCAGTGAGAAAGACATGAGGTCAGTGAGAGGCTAATGCAACTTTATAGTAATACTTTAGGAATACAGTGTCCCTCACTGTCCTCATGTCTTTCTCACTGACTCACTGATAAAAAAATCAGAAACGTACAAATTGTAAATTTTTTGAATTCTTAGTTTCTCTCTCTTTTTTCTCTGTGGTCTCTGTGTTAGAAAAAAACGTGGGATTAAGGAATGCTCTTTATTGCAAAGAATGCAAAAATGATGTAGAATCAACTCATTAAATGATAAAAAAAGGTTTCTAAAATGACAGTTCGCGTCCGCATTGCTCCATCCCCGACAGGTGATCCCCATGTCGGCACAGCCTACATGGCTTTATTCAACATGATCTTTGCCCGCCATAATAAAGGCAAATTTATTCTTCGTATCGAGGACACCGATCAATCAAGAAGCCGACCGGAATATGAACAAAACATTTACAAATCTTTAAAATGGTGCAATATCGAGTGGGACGAAGGTCCGGATATTGGCGGCCCATTTGGTCCTTATAGACAATCGGAACGTTTTGATTTATATAAAAAGCATGCCTACGACCTTCTCAATAAAGGTAAAGCCTATAAATGTTTTTGTACCGAAAAAGATTTAACTGAAATGCGCGAAGTGCAGTCCAAGCTTAATAATCGTCAAGGATACGATCGCCGTTGTCGCAATTTGAGCGAGCAGGAAATTAAGGAAAAAGAAGATCAGGGCTTAAGCTATGTAATTCGCTTAAAAATGCCACTCACCGGAGAATGCGTTTATCATGATGCCGTTAAAGGCCGCATTACTTCCCCATGGGCTGATGTCGACGATCAAATTCTTTTAAAGTCCGATCAATTTCCAACTTATCATTTGGCAAACATCGTTGATGACCATACAATGGAAATCACCCATGTCATACGCGGTGATGAATGGATGAGCTCCACACCAAAGCATATGTACCTTTATGAAGCTTTTGGCTGGACTCCCCCTGTATTTATGCATATGCCTCTACTTTTAGGAAAAGAAGGAAAAAAACTTTCCAAACGCAAAAATCCAACATCGATTTTCTTTTATAGGGATTCAGGCTACCTTCCTGAAGCTTTCATTAACTTTTTGACACTCATGGGCTATTCCATGCCGGGTGATCGCGAAATTTATTCGTTTGAAGATATCGTCAAAGAATTTGATGCTACCCGCATTGGGGTTTCCGGAGCCATTTTTGATGTTCAAAAACTTGACTGGATCAATCAGCAATATTTAATTAAAAATATTCCTGAAAATGAACTTTGGAATCGTTTACGTCAGTGGAATTTTAGCGATGAGTACATGCAAAGGCTAATGCCTCTTTGCCATTCTCGCATAAAAACTTTTGGCGATTTTATGGACCTTTGTGATTTCTTTTTCATCAACAACCTAAAATATACAAAAGAACTTTTTGCTATCAAAGGGATGAATCCTGAACAAATTGCCATGATTTTACAGGCAATGATCTGGCATATGGACAGCAATGAAAATTGGACAAGTTCGGGTGTCAATCAAGCTTCCCGCGATATTGCAGAAATTTTTGGGATCAACCATAAAAAAATCATTATGCCTGCACTATTTACAAGCTTAATGGGTAAACTTCAAGGGCCGCCCCTTTTTGACTCTGCAGAAATTTTAGGAAAAGATCGCACACGTGCAAGGCTTTTAAATTCCATCGAATTTTTAGGAGGCATTTCAAAGAAAAAATTAGATGCTTTAAAAAAGGATTGGGATAAAAAAGATTGCAAAGCTTACTTTGTTGCAGATAATGCAAGGGAAGTAAAAATTGGATAAACTTGAACAATGCTGTCGCTTTGCTATTTCTGCACTTGATGGAAATCAAGGGTTTTTTAATGAAGTGCTTGCCCTTATTCTTTTTGTTCTGATTTTTATTTTTCTTGCGCGTTGGATTTTAAAAAAATTAAGCGAAAGATTTCAAAAAAATAAAAAATATTGGCACGAAAGTTTTGTTCGTGCCTTATTTGTTCCTTTAAATTATTACGCCATTTTTTTTGCAATCGTTCATACCATCGATTTGGTTGGACACCATTTTTTTGAAGTCAAACCTATTAGTGATATTCATCTTGTACTTACAATAGGTGCTATTTTTGCTTTCGTCTGGTTTTTACTCCGTTGGAAAAAAAATCTTATAAAAATTCTTGTCAGAAAAAGTAAAAACCAAGAAATTAGCATGGAGCCTGCAAAGCTTGATGTGATCAACAAAGCCGGTACCATTCTTTTCCTTATTGCCGCTTTTTTCATGCTTCTTGATGCAACCAACAGCAGTTTGACAACATTGATTGCCTTTGGAGGGATCGGGGGCTTAGCTTTAGCATTTGCCTCGCAGGAAATCATCTCTAACTTTTTTGCCGGCGGCATGCTCTATATGACCCAGCCTTTTTTTGTTGGGGATCAAATTCATTTACCCGAAAAAAACATTGAAGGACATGTAGAAGATATTGGCTGGTACATGACACTTGTTAGAACGCTTGATAAACGACCGGTCTATATTCCAAATTCCATATTTTCAAAAATCGTGGTGATTACCCCCTCACGTATGACACATCGACAAATTAAAGAGACCTTTAGTCTTCGTTACGAAGACATGCCCTTAATCAAGCCAATAATTGACGACATAAAAAAAATGTTAAGCGAAGAAATCCAAGTAGACCAAAGTCAAAGAAATGCCGTTTACATAAATACTTTTGCAACCTATTCCTTGGATGTTTTAGTTATAGCCTATATTAAAAAATTACCGGTTATTACTTACTATGAGTTAAGACAGGAAATTTTATTAAAAATTTATAAGGTCATTGAAAGCCATGGGGCAAAAGTTGCTGCACCAACCACTTACGTTGAGATGCGTCAACCCTAACAAAGGATTTTTTGGATGGACTCAATTGTCAAATTAATCTCTAAATACACTTTCCCTTTTTTATCTTTAGCAGTGGTTAGCATCTTTAATTTGGGTAACTGTTATTTTTAACCTTGGATACTATTTCGCAGTTCATTATATAAAAGTTATAAGTTTCATGGAAACATACAACCCGATTGCCTTCGGAATTTTATCCCAAGTGTTAATCATTTTTTTTAATTTCTCGTTTTCTTAATAGAGCATTTAATGTTAATTAATGTACCAAACATCCTTTCCTTGATGCGCTTTCCACTTGCATTTCTCTTTTTGCAAGATAATGTTCTCATCCGGGTAATTGCCGTTGTTTTAGCCATGATCACGGATTGGCTTGATGGTTTTTTAGCAAGGCGTTACCATCAAACAACTACTACAGGTCGATTATTAGATCCTCTAACAGACAAATTTTTCGTCTGTTTTATTTTGACCGTATTTGTTTTTGAAGGTCAAATTAAAATATGGGAAGCCCTCACCTTCTTCACAAGAGACTTGAGCGTTTTAATTTTTGGTTGCTATTTACTTCTAAGTGATAAATTTAAAACCTATCAATTCCCTCCTTTCTGGTCAGGTAAAATTATTACTTCCTTGCAGCTTGCTCTGCTACTTCTTTTAACTCTTCAAATAGCCATTCCCTCCTATTTTTTCATTGTGATGTTCTTACTTGGGTGTTTATCATTCATAGAACTTTTTATTAAAAGCAATAATTTAAAATAATAAATTCATAGACTTTTTATTCTTATTCAGTTATTGTTTTAAGTTAAACTCTTAATTTAAAAGGTGATATATGAATATACAAGAATATGATTACAATGATGGTCTCTATGCATTTGCACAATATTTTTGGGCCAGTAGTCTCGATATCGGTAATTCAATACTCATTTCCAGTCTAAATAAATTTTATCAAAAGGAATTTTTAGAATCTTCTATTTGGTCAGAATATCGCAAAATCTATTCTGTAGAACAAAAAGATGTATCGAATGCAGAATTAAAAAAGCGAATGATCACAGATTTTACTAATGTTTTTAGCGAAACTGCACCTCTTGAATATTTCAAATTTCAACCACAAAAAATGGGTTTAAAAGAAATCTTTGTCGTTCATGGTTTTGCTAGAATTATTTGTGACTCTAATATATGGGACAGAGTTCATAGTCGACTTGTATGTTTAAAAAAAAATGAAGATGGCGACCTTAAGCGTGATAACAATAATATTCAATTTAATCTACATGGAAATTATCAAATCAATGGTTTATTTGAGCCGCAAAAACATGAATTTCAAAAACTAGATTTAAACCATTTACCGGATTTTGAGACGCTAAATAAATTAAGCATTAATTCAACTTTAAAAGTTAATAATTGGATAAATACCAATAAGAAAAATTTCCATTTAATAACCGAATTAACGTTAGCTAATAGTAATATTTATTTGCCCGCATTGACCCCCGAAATTTCACTTTTCACAGGACTAAAAAAAATCTCTATAAGTTTAGGTCTAAAAAAACTACCTGATGGCATGGCAAATTTAAAGAATTTAAGCATCATCGATTTACAGCATAATTTGCTTGAAGAATTTCCACTTGTACTAACAAATTTAAGTAAGTTAATGGCAATTAATTTATCTCATAATAAAATTAAAACCTTTCCAACAGAGATTACAAACTTAACTAAATTAAAAAGATTGACTCTTAAAAATAACTGCATCATTTCGATTCCTGATTTTTTAAGTAGTCTTAAACTTGATAGTCTAAATCTTGAAAAAAACCCTATAAATCGTACCATTTTGCCCGTTAATATGGCTGCAAAGAAAATTTTTCTTGCTGAAACAGCTGCAGAGCAAGAAAAAGAGCAACTTAGCTTAAAGAAAGCTAACGAGAAAAAAACTTTTAATCTTTTAAAAGACCAGAGAGCCAATTTTAAATATCATTATGATTTTTACAATAATCAAAAAATTAAACTTGAACAGTCAATATATGGAAGTCTGCAACAACAAGTTATGCAGCAGATTGTACTTCAACATCAAATTTTTAAACCTTGTGAATTTGAAATTAAAAAAGCACATTTACAGCAATTGCAAGCGAATCAAATAAATAAGCTAATGGAACTTTATAAAATTAAAAATTCAATTGATCAAGGCAAAAATTATAGAACAATAAACAATTCTTCAGAACCTCTATCACAAAAAATCCTAAAACAAATGTTAGATGAGTTAAAGGATCAGCAAATTGAACTAATCACACTTTTGCAACAAATTCAACAATTGCAACACCAACATAGAATAGAACTTAATAATCTAAGAAATCGAATGTTTCAGCAAATACAGGCCTCATTAGATATCATTAAACAAAAAAATCTAGAAAAAGAAGATTCCATTTCAATGGATGAGGATGTTAAAGAGCAATTAGATGTGGTTAGAACTGAGAAGCGCAACAATTCTTTTGATGAGGATGATAGTGATCAGTCCGATTTAAAAAAACCCCGCCATTAGTAACTTCAACATTAATTTTAAGTTGTAGCACCACTCTGTGGTGCGGACTTTTTTTATCTCTACCGGTGGTTTCACCACCGGCTACCTATGTTAAACCGCTCCGTGGTTGAAGTATAATCTATTTTTTCATCTCGAAGTCATGCTACCTATGGAAAATGCTCCGCTGTTTAACTAAATATCCTTATTTTCCATCACGGAATGATGGTTCATAGGTAGCCGGTGGTGAAACCACCGGTATATTAAAAATAAGGACGCACCACAGAGTGCTGCTACAATCCCGAAATTAAGTAACTAAAGTTGACTGTTAAGTAACTAAAGTTGACTGTTAAATGATATTAATGTTATAAATAAATAAGAATCTTACATTATGTAGTACTGCACATAAAAAAGGAGCGTTTTATGATACCGGATTATTCAAATCTTATTCAAGAATGGTATGCTGCAGCAGGGAATAATGGGGGTACTTCTGACAAAATTAAGCTCTATGATAAGACATCTGATGCCATAAATAAGCTTAATGGCATGGGTAATCCTCAAAAATCTGAGCAGGCAGAGATCATTTTACAAACTTTTGACAAATTGAAAACAGATACGGCAAGCCTTACTCAATGGGTAGCTAATAATACCGATATAGCAGGTAATGGAGCTTATAAAGTCATCCATGACCTATTTGAGAGTGTTAAGAATATAAAAGGTAACACCGATACTTTAAATGAGCTTGATAAGGCAATGAGCGATTCGATCGCGCAAAGCAAAGAAAAATTTAAAAATGAAACCCCACCTTTAATTGATGATATTATAAATCCTATAATACAAGGATATGTTAAGAAAACTCCTGATAAAGATATGTTAAATTTAACAGAAGTTTCAAGTAAAACTCAGGACCAAGTAATAAGTGCATACCGCGGTAGATTAATCGAATTGAATATTCAAACATCAAGCAAAGCCATTGAATTTGTTAAAGAACATGGTTCAAAATTAAATTTTATAGACATAAGCTATATTAAATTTAGCGCAAGTGAACTTAAGGAACTTCTTACATATATACCTAATATTAATGCATTTATTGCAAAAGGATGTGGATTTCATTCTGGGCAGGCAAAAGTACTTGCCGACTCTACTAACTTAAAAAATGTGAAAACACTTGTTATTCCTTATAATGCTATTGGGGCAGAAGGCGCGATGGCGATTCTAAATTCACCAAATTTAGAGAATTTGTCAGTGCTAGCTATTTGGAGAAATGGGCTTGGCGTAAAGGGGGCAAAAGGAATTGCTGAATCGAAAAATCTTTTAAATCTAAAAGAACTTCATATTGGTGGAAATTTAATTGACGATGCAGATGGATTAGCGATTTACCAAGCAGCAGCAAAAAGTGAGAATTTAATAAATCTTGACCTTAGAGGTAATGTCATCAGTCGGGATTTTGCACTAGCATTAAGCAATTCAGAACCCCCAAAAAATTTGAAAGTGCTTAATCTTTCAGGTAGTTGGATTGTAGATGAAGGTCGCGAAGCTCTTAAGAATTCTGAAAAACTAAAAAACGTAAAAATTGAATTTGGTTTTACTTATGGCTGGGAAGACAATCTGACTTAGTTATGATTTTGTCACCATATTTCTGGCTTAATTTTTTGGTTCTAGATTTAGCATGGGTTTGCACCCACGCGTTGGCTAAGAATATAAACGTTTGTTTTCCTAACGAAATAAAAATTTGCTAATTTGGAGTGCTGTGCCCTGGCACAGCTTTGTTTTCAGCCTGACCTGGCAGGCTGCTAAATCGACAAAGTCGATTTAAAAGAAAAGCTTAAAGCCCGATAAATCGGGCTTGCAAATCGCCAGGTCGATTTGAGCAACAGAGCTGTGCCAGGGCACAGCACTCCAAATTAGCAAATTTTATTTCGTTATTTATGCTCTAAGAGGCTCGGCGTTAGGAGCTGTTGCAACATCTGTTTCTTCAACTTCAGGTATGGCGTCAGCTTCTGCCTTATTGCTTGCATTGCTTGCAACGAGGGCATTAAACTGCTTACCAAGCGATTTTGCTGCTACAATCCATAAAACAATACACACAACAAAGATAATCGCAACAAACGGAAGGCATGCGCTGATCGATGTGAAAAACATCATGAGGCCTTGAAAAAGAAGTGAACCACCAGATTTTCCAAGACGAGATCCAACGCCATCGATTGCAGCTTTACCACGTAATTTGCATTCGTGACTTAGAGGAATAAAAGCCATTTCCTTAGTCGTGTCAAATACAGAATATTTGGCAGCTTTACTTAAGCAGTTTTGCATAGATCCAAAGAAGACCGCAATAGCAAGAGGTGTCATGCCAATCCATGCCACAAATACATCAACTAGCGTCTCTTGGAAAGATAAAAATCCAAAGAAACCAACAGCTGTCGCCAGCATAATGACCGGCGTAATAAGTGCTGTTTTTGTCCAGCCGAATTTTGCAATAATTGTTGCCATGAAGACCGCGGTTACGGTTGAGACAATTCCCATGATCGAGTGCAAATGGCTTGCATAATTGTTAAAATCGTTAGGTGATGGGTAAAGTTGTAGTAGTTTATCTTTCCAAACAATTTCAGACATATTAATGACTAAATTATACATGACAACAATAACCGCAATGCAAAGCAAGTACTTTGAATTAGAAAGGTAAGAAAAACTTTCTTTTAAGGAAAGGCGACCTTTGGCCTTAATAGCTTTTTTATTTGCATGCAAATCATCATAGCTTGCATTGGTTAAAATATTTTTGTTCATCCATCGAAAGATCCACATCGTCAAAAGACCTGAAAAAATAACAACGAGGATCAGAATCATCATCGTTTGTTCCCAAGCTTCGGTACCAAAAGGAATATTAGGATTATAGATCTCTCCTTGAGAAAGATAAATTCCTGCAAGCCCCGAAGCTACCGCTGCTAAGTTGGATCCAATTCCAAAGATTCCATAAAAACGTCTGGCTTCGTGGATACGGGTCACCTCATTTGCAAATCCCCAAAATAGAATTTGCATGACCATCGTGCTCCAAAGCTCTGAAAGAATGTAAAAGCCTGTAAATGTCCAGTATCTAAACATGGAGATAATCGCTTTAAAAAAACCACCTGTCAAAACTTGACCTAAAGCATCAGCTGTTTGATGTGGGTGAAGGGAGTCTCTTAAAGGATATAAAACAAAGGCAAACAACCCAAAAAACGTTAAAAAACCCGTCGTCATGATATAAAAAACGTGTTCTTGACTATAACGGTTGGAGAGTTTGGTAAAGACAAAAGTTAAAAGGACGGCCATCGGCAGCATCCCATAGACCTTGATAAAAGGAATCACTTCTGCACCCGACGCTGTAATAACGATCGAATCCTTCATGATTCGTAAAATTCCGTAGGAAAAACAGATGAGGAAAAGCATGCCAAGCATTGGTATGAGTTTTCCTAACTCCCTCCGTTGAACCGGCCATAAAAATGAGCGAATTTTACCAAAATTTACTTCTGTAGACATTGATTACGCCTTTGTAAAACAAAATTATAGCATATTTACTATAAAAAATACAACTATAAAAAATTTTTAAAAAATAATAAAGTTAAAATAGGGTTTAAAAAAAATACTAAACATCTTTTATGCTCTCTGCTCAGTTAGTTCAACCTGAGGCTCATTAGCTATTGAATTAAGCTCAGGAACAGGATTGGTAATTTCTGCAAATTTCCTTCCAAGGATTCTGATTGCTGCCATCCAAACTAAAATAACAGAGAATAAAATAGCTGCGACGTACGGTGCGCTATCTGCAAATGAAGCAAATGAAACAAGTAGACTTTGATGAATCAATGATCCGCCCGATTTACCAAAGCGTGAACAAACTCCATCAATTGCAGCTTTACCCTTTAATTTGCATTCAGCACTAAGGGGTACAAAAGCCATCTCTTTTGTTGCATCAAATACAGTATATTTCGCTGCACGGCTTAGCACGTTTTGTGCGGATCCAAAAAACACAACCAAAGCAAGTGGTGTCATACCTTGGATGAGTGCAGTTATAGGAACGGGCTGATCTTTTATAAAATAAAAGCTAAAGAAACCGGCACTTGTGATGACAAAGACTAAAGGTGTTAGCAAAGCCGTAAAGGTCCATCCAAACTTCCGCACGGAATTTCCCGAAATAAAAAGGGAAGCAAATGTTGCAACAGTTCCAATCCAAATTTTCACACCGCCCATATAGGCATTGTAATCGCAAGGCGATGGATAAAGACTTTTTACTTCACCTTTCCAAAGAACCTCAACTAAATTGATGACTAAATTGTACGCAATAACGATGATTGCAATACAAATCAAGTATTTAGACCCGATCAAATAACGGAAGCTCTCGCGTAAGGAAAGCTTTCCTCTCATTTTCTTTTCCTGAGCAGCAGCTGTAGCATCATAATAGAGAGGATCTGATAAAACTGTGCGGTTCATCCAGTAAAAGAGGAAAATGGCCATTAAACCTGCAACGATAACGAATGAAAGCAAAATCACAAGTGATTGCCCCCAGGCATCTTCTCCGAAAGGAAGATTTGGATTATAAATGTGACGGCTAAAATAGGCAGTCATATTTCCTGCTACAACGCCTGAAATATTTGTTCCAATACCAAAAAGTCCATAAAAACGTTTAGCTTCATTCAACCTTGTGATTTGGTTTGCAAAGCCCCAAAGAATTAGAGCTAAAATGATATTGCTCCAAAGCTCGCTCATGATATAAAATGATGTAAATGTCCAGTTGCGAAACATGGCAATCACGCCCTTAAGACCATTTGGTAAAATCGTTTGAAGATAATCGGCTGTATCATTTGGGTGCAAAAAATCTCTTGCTGGATAGAGAACAAATGCAAATAAAATAAAATAAATCAGAAAAATGGAGATGACGGTGTAAGAGACTACTTCTTTGGAGAGGCGATTTGATAATCTTGTATAAAGAAAAGTCATAAGTATTGCGCAAGGAAACATTCCGTAAACTTTAATAAAAGGAATAGCTTCTGCACCGGAGCCCTTGGCTGTAACAACAAGAGCGTCTTTCATGGTATGAAGAATGTTATAGGAAAAGGAAATAAGAAAAAAAATCAAAAGCATCGGAACGAGCTTTTTGAGCTCATAACTATGGATCGGCCATAAGTAGGAACGCCATTTACCAAATTCTTTGCCGGCTAACATGAAAAACCTTTAGGTTAACATTAAAGTCATTATTTTATACTCTTTTAATTGAGTATCTATTGCAAAGTCTTAATTTATTCTTACGATCTAATTCTTTGTAATCTCAATTGCCCGCATTTCTAGAGGAAAAAAGGGATTTCATGCTTAGCATTAACAAAAAAAGATATTGATCGCTTAAGTTCACGCTTATTATACCTTCTTTACGAATTTTTAACAATCATAATTTATCTGGCATAGCCAATTTAGAAGTTCATCTCTTAAGTCGAGATAGTTATTTGTTTAAGGTCAAAGCCTCAATCCCTGGCAAAGTTCCATACTCTAAATATTCAAGAGCAGCACCTCCGCCTGTTGATGCATGGCTGACATTTTCAGATAAGCCCGATTCTTTTAAAGCAGCAATCGAATCTCCACCACCAACTATTGTGAGTGCGTTTTTTAAAGAAGCTAAAATTTTTGCTACTGCAAAAGTCCCTTTAGAGAATTGGGGAATTTCAAAAACGCCTAGTGGACCATTCCATAAAACAGTAGCCCCATTTTTTAGCTCATCACAAAAAAGTTTGAGAGTTGCGGGTCCAATGTCAACACCATAGTAGTCTTGAGGGATCCCCTCTTCACTAGTACAATTTGAAAGTACACCATGGCCTTTTAGATCAGTTGTGATTAAATGATCGATGGGTAAAAAGATTTTAACACCTCTTGTAATAGCCTCTTCAAAAATACTCAAAGCCTCAACTATTAACTCATCTTCAACAAGGGATTTACCAACATTTAAACCTTTTGCCTTTAAAAAAGTGTAGGCCATAGCACCACCTATAAAAATCGCATCGGCTTTTTTTAATAAGGTTTTAATGATGCCAAGTTTACTTGAAACCTTTGAGCCCCCAATAATGGCATAAAAAGGCTTTTTTGGATTTTGTAATGCTTGCCCTAAAAATTCAATTTCTTTTTCCATCAAAAAACCTGCAGCTGCCTTTGATGGAAAAAATTTCGGAACTTCAACTATTGAAGAGTGTTTACGATGAGCGGCTCCAAAAGCATCATTGACAAAAACATCTCCTAAAATTGCAATTTCGTTTGCAAATTTTAAATCTTTTTCTGGATGTTCCTCTGCCTCATGGAATCTTAAATTTTCAAGGAGGAGGACTTCACCACTTTTTAAAGCCTTAACTTTTTCTTGTGCTTCATTTCCGATGTTACAAAATAAAACAGGCTTATTAAGAAGTTCGCTGAGACGATTTCTAACATTTATAAGAGAATATTTTGGATCGCTCTTTCCCTTTGGATTGCCAAGGTGACTCATTAAAATCAGCTTGCCACCATTTTCTAAGATAAAATTTATTGAAGGAAGTGTAGCTTGAATGCGTGTATCATCTGTGATATTGCCATTCTCGTCTTGAGGCACATTAAAATCGACGCGCATGAGCACGCATTTGTCTTTAATCAAAAGGTCTTTAAGCCCAAGTTTACTGTTCATGAAAACTCCCAGATTAAAAACATTCTCATATCTACTTTCTGAATTAACGTCAACTTTTTCACACTAAGACTAAAGTAAAAATCGTGCAATGAACAGATTTATTAAGAATTTTTGATTTTTTTACCAGTGAGTCAGTGAGAAGGGCATGAGGTCAGTGAGAAGCACTGCTTACATAAATCTCTCACTGACCTCATGTTTTTCTCACTGCCTCACTGGTAAAAAATCTGTAACTTTCTACATTCAAATAACAATATATAACAGCATTTACTATTTGTTTTTCTGGTTTTGGACGAGGGAAATAAAATAGCGATGAATGGAGGTGTCTGTCGTTAATTCGGGATGGAACGAAGCCCCTAAGTGATGCCCTTGCTTAATAAGAATGGGCTCGCCATTATATTCAGCAAGTACCTCGACCGCAGGTTCACAGGATTTGATTCTTGGAGCCCTGATAAAAATAGCGGGAAATGATGCCGCTTGTTTTTTGGCGTTTAAATATATTTGAACATTATCTCTAAATGACTCAACCTGACGACCAAAACCATTTCTTTCAACTTTTATATCAAGAAAACCAAAAGGTTTCATGGGGCTTGAAATAATTTCAGAAGACATAAGAATCAAGCCTGCACAAGTACCAAAAATAGGTTTTTTTTCGCCAAATTCTACCAATTTTTCATTTAATTTGATGAAATTCATTTGACGAAAAATCACCGTGGACTCCCCACCAGGAATGATCAGCCCGTCACATTTGTCTAAATCTTCAGGTTTTTTAACTTCAATAGTATGTACACTTAAATTGGAAAGCATTTCAATATGTTTTGCAAAATTACCTTGCAGGGCCAATACGCCAATTGTCATCATTTTTTTACCAAATCTTAAAAGTTACAATTCTTGAATTACCAACCACGAGGTGAAAAGCGCTCTTCAGCAGGAATTTGCAAAATATCAAGCCCTTTCATTGGATTTAGTAGCCCCATTGAAATTTGCGCTAGCATTTCAGGATCATCAAAATAGGTTGCAGCAGCAACAATTGCTTTTGCACATGCAACAGGATCTTCTGATTTAAAAATACCTGAACCAACAAACACAGTTTCAGCACCAAGTTGCATCATTAAAGCAGCATCAGCAGGCGTTGCAATTCCGCCGGCAGCAAAATTTGGAACCGGTAATTTTCCGGTTAAAGCAACAAGTTGTACAAGGTTATAAGGTGCGCCCATTTTTTTGGCTTCTGCCATCAATTCTGAAGAATCAAGTCTTGTCAGTAAACGAATTTCACGGTTAATGCTGCGCATGTGTCTCACAGCTTCTACAACGTTCCCTGTTCCCGGCTCTCCTTTTGTGCGAATCATGGCTGCGCCTTCACCAATACGACGTAATGCCTCACCCAAATTTCTGCAACCGCAAACAAAAGGAATGCGGAATAGATTTTTATTGATATGATTTTCTTCATCGGCCGGTGTCAAAACTTCACTCTCATCAATAAAATCCACAAAGAGAGCTTCTAATATTTGAGCTTCTACAAAATGGCCAATCCTGCATTTTGCCATGACAGGAATGGAAACTGTTCTTTGAATTTCTTGGATAAGCTCAGGCCTTGACATGCGTGCAACACCACCTTGAGCTCTGATATCTGAAGGAACGCGCTCTAAAACCATAACAGCAACGGCACCGGAATCCTCTGCAATTTTTGCCTGTTCAGCTGTCGTCACATCCATGATGACTCCGCCTTTTAGCATCTCTGCCAAGCCTACTTTAACTTCAAAAGAACTTTTCTCTGGTGTGAATTTTGATTCTTTACCCATGTTTCTAGTCTCCAAATTGAATATCTATTATAAATCGGCAAATGGATTGCCAACCTGTGTAAAAAGACCGCCCTTTTTTCGACGGTTGATTTCTGAGCGTATCGAAAAAAGTAAATCTTGATCAAAATCTTTATTTCCAGCCCACAGTAAATACTGCAGAGGGACATCGCTCATTTTACGCCCTTTATGTGGACCTAAAGGCATATTTCTTATAGCAATCGGTCTTGACAAAACATCGAATAATTGTTTAACAGTCTTAAAGCGTTTTGCAAGATACTTAAATACTTCTATATTGACTATGACATCATTCATTGCGCGATGTGCACCTTCAAGTTCAATATTAAAATGTTTTCGTAACTGTTCAAGAGAATTCGTCGGGCTGTCGCCGTAAAGTCTTGCCATTCTAAGTGTATCTAAAATGCGATTTTGCCGAATTGTACAAGGAATTCCAGCTTTTTCTGCAGCTGTTGCAATTAATTCAACATCAAAGCCAACGCCATGTCCTACAATAATGTTTCTACCGATAAGCTTTAATATATCTTGTAAAACATCCTTGATAACAGGTTTTCCATTAACCATTTCTTGAGAAATATTGTGAATGGCAATGGAAGTTTCAGGAATTAACCGTTCCGGATCAATGAGAGTTTCAAATTTTTCAAAAACTGTATGGAGATCAAATTTTGCAACTGCGACTTCAATGATGCCGTCGTTTTTCGGATCCAAACCTGTGGATTCGCAATCAATACAAATAAAAACTTCTTTTTCGATATCGGACATGAATCAACCCTCATCCTTTAGTGCATCTAGAATCATATTCCTTAATTCAGCATGACCGATATTTTTCGTCACTGAATAAAAAGCGTGGTGTAAATTTTCTGAATTAAAAGCCTTTAGTGCTGCCTCTGCATTAGCTTTTCTCTCGTTTCTGTTTAATTTATCGCATTTAGTAAACACTAAAATGACAGCTTTCTGATGATGGGCGCACCATTCTAAAAATCGTTTGTCATCTTCATTTGGTTTTCGTCTAATATCGAATAAAAATAGAATGAGTTTTAAAGATTCACGAGCGTTCAAGTAACTTTGAACCATCGGGCCCCATTCTTTTCGAACGCTAAGTGGAACTTCAGCATAACCGTAGCCCGGTAAATCAACAAAAGCAAAAGTATTATTAACGGTAAAAAAGTTGATCGCTTGCGTTTTGCCGGGTGTCGATGATGTTTTAACCATTCCTTTTGCTTGAAAAAGATGATTGAGCAAACTTGATTTTCCGGCATTAGATCTTCCGGCAACGGCAATTTCCGGGAGTATATCGCCTGATAAATCTCGTAAGACCGGGTAATCTGTTGCTTGTACGGCTGTTTTTATAAAACGGGCGCCTTTAAATACGGTTAAACTCATAGAGCTAAAATGATCCTTAAATAATTGTTATTTCCCTGGATTCGCCCTGATGCTTAATCGTAATTTGAATGCGATTTTCAGGAAGAATATCTTCTATTTTTTCTGACCATTCCACTAGAGAAACGCCTGCCATGTAAAACATTTCATCAAATCCCATACTGATGAATTGCGCAGAGTTTTTTAAGCGATAAAGATCAAAATGGTATACTGTCTTTTCACTTTCGTAAATATTGAGATAAACAAATGTCGGACTATTTACATGCTCTGATGAATATCCTGAAAAGCCTTTAACAAGCCCTTTGATAAACGTTGTTTTGCCGGCTCCAAGGTCTCCAAAAAAACAAACAACGGAGCCAACTTCAAGAGTAGAACCAAATTCTTCTCCGAAAGCAATCGTTTCTTCTTGAGATCGGCTAAACAGTTTTTTCATAATAGGTACAAATTATTCAAGCCATTGCTCAACAAAAGGAGCAAACTCCGGTATTTCAGCGATAGCTTCAACAAAAGAGGCTACTTTATCTTCAACTAACTGCTTTTGTATGAATGCCAAGAAATCTTCTTCAATTTGAAACTTATTCTGATTTTGAACTTCAGCAAGCGATAATTTTTTTAGATAATTCTTTTTGAAATCATCAATCACTGCCATTTTACTGTTAAACAATTTACCGCTTAATACTGATGAATAAACAACTTTTGTAATTGCTTCTTTTGGTTTATTTTTTGCAATGAAACTCTTGATGACTTCCGCATCTTCTGAAACAAAAAATCGTTTAACACGAAGACCGCCCATGCGTTCTTGATTTTCAGGACATTTAGAAACCCAGTCGTAAATAGCATCTTGAGGATTTGGATGAGTGTTGTCACCAAAAACTTTACCTGTAAATGGGCAGATATAAATTTTCTTAGTTTTATCATTAACGCTTTCATGGCTAAAGCCGATTTTTATTTCAGTTTCATGCCAGAGTTTATCGCTTTTTTCCAAATGTTTAATGGCGTCTTCAGAACTCTGAAAGATGATTTTATCTCTTGGAAACAAGACCGGCTGTAAATTGAATTTATTTTCTATAAAACAAAAATAGGTATTGATTAATTCAGCCTGCTGGTTTTCGTTCAAGAATTGGTTCAGTGTTTTTCTCATTTCTTCACTGATCGTTGTTTTCACCATGGGGAACCTCAAAAAATATTTATTAATAATTAATCATAGCTTAAGTGTTCTATATTAATCAAGAAAAAAATTTAAGACTCAAGGGGTGCAAATATTAATTTTTTACAACAAAGAGCGAAGAAGTATTATACCGTTAGATTGGCTTTTTTTACCGCGAAGACCGCGAAGAAGCGCAAGCTTCGCTGCGGGAAGAAGCGCGAAGAGGCGCGCTGTCGCGCGGTAAGAAAACAGCAAGAAAGATTTAAAAATTCCCTTTTGCAATATGCAAAGGGGATGATTAGTAAAATTGTTTTGTCGAAAACAATTTTAAATAAGGGGCTTATTTTATAGTTTTTGGAATGCCTTTTGTTTCGCGCGTAAGCGCGCTCCTTCGCGTTTCTTCCCGCAGCGAAGCTTGCGCTTCTTCGCGGTCTTCGCGGTAAAAAAAAGCCACCCTAACGGCATAATACTTCTTCGCGACCCTCGCGTTAAAAAAATGTTAAAACGAATTAAGAGTCGAGTTGGTTGGTGCTTTGCATTTTCCAAAGATTAGCGTAATGGTCGTTTATTTGCATCAGCTCTTCATGTGAGCCTTCTTCAATAACCTTGCCATCTTTGAAAACTAAGATGCGATCCATACCAAAGAGCGTTGATAACCTGTGAGCCACAATAATTGTCGTTCTTTTTTCCATCAAATGATTTAAAGATTCTTGAATTTTCTTTTCGGTAACTGAATCAAGGGCAGAGGTTGCCTCATCCAGTATCAAAATAGGGGCATCTTTAAGAATAGCTCGCGCTATTGCAATACGCTGACGCTGACCGCCCGACAGCTTAGCCCCCCTTTCTCCGACAACAGTTTGGTAACCATGACTTAAATTAAGAATAAAATCGTGGCAATGTGCCTTTTTAGCAGCCTCATACACTTGTTCATCGGTTGCTTCTAAAAGACCGTAACGCAAATTTTCCATAATGGTTCGATGAAATAGCGAAGGATCCTGTGGGATCAATGCTATTTGTTGCCGCAAAGACATTTGAGTAACTTTAGAAATATCCTGCCCATCGATCAAGATTTTTCCCTTGTTAATGTCATAGTAGCGAAGAATCAGGTTAACAAAAGTTGTTTTTCCGGAGCCTGAAAAACCAACAAGCCCAATTTTCTCACCGGCCTTAACTTTTAAATTCTTATCGTTAAAAATTTTTACATTATTGTTGTAGTTAAACGTTACCGAATCAAAGACAATATTTCCATGAGTGACTTGAAGGGGTTTTGCATCCACATGATCTTGAATATCGTGAAGATCATTCAAAACAGACATTGCTTGTTTACATATGCCAATTTCTTTAAAAAACTTTGGAAATTCAAGTCCTGCAACCCACATCATCATGGTGATGTTCCAAGTGATATTAAAAATAAAAACAACTTCGCCGGTAGTGATGGTGTAATTTTGCCAAGCATGCAGCATCAACCAGGTAATGCCGAGGCCCGGACCTAACATACAAGCAGCCCCTAGGGCAAGTTTCATTTTCTCATTATACAAAAGAGATTGTCTATATTTTTTTACTTCAATCTTTTGATAATTTAAAAGATGGCTATATTCTTTGGCCTGTCTTCCAAATAATCTTAAAGTCATATGGTTGGTAAAGCTGTCGACAATGCCCCCGGTCAACGTGCTTCTTGCCTCTGCGTGGGCATGTGCATAATGACGGCAACCTTTAGAAAACCATAAACAAATGCCGATATGAGCCACCATCCAGCCTAGAAGAATCAGTGCAAAAAATGGATTGATCATAAAAAAAGAGCCAAGCGAAATGCAAATGGCCAACGATACAGGCAAGAAAACAGAGCATGCCAACTGGATGATGTTGGTCACACCTTTTGGCATGTCTGAAATTTTATTTGCCATCGTTCCTGCCATATGATCATTAAAATAGCGGTAGGAGTGATGCTGTACATAGTTGAACATGGACATGCGTACATCTGCCTCGATTTTTGGAATGGCGCGGATCATTAAATATCCGCTCATCCTAAAAAAGCATTCTAAGATTATCCATACAATGGCCCAAGTCCAGAGGATAGGGGCTAAAATCGACCACATATCGGATCTATCGGCGGGCATATTGGTGATAAGGTCTATCACGCGCATAAAAATGTAGGGTAGGATTGTATGATCCAATGCCCACCCCAAACAAAAAAATTGAATCAAAGCAAATCTCACCCATTGCTTTTTGATAAAGTACCAAAAAAAACCATGTAGAGTATTTGGCAATGTTTTCATTAGATAAATGCCTTCAAGATATAACCAGCAACCGAAAGACCAAATACGGTAAATACCGGTTTTTTTATTGGACGAACTTCATACAATGTATAAATAATATTAAAAACACTCAACACAATGAGCCCCGGGCATAAAATATGTAAAACAGGAGAGAGCATCTCTGCAATACCCATAAAGCCCAAATTAGCAATCGCTGCTGAAATTCCCAAAGTAATCAGAAGTGGAATTAAATCCCCTTTACATTTTAGCAAATCTTCTTTGATGTAATCAGCGCAAATAGATGTTAAAGGAATAGCTGTTGTCAAACAAGCCATTGCTACGGCAATGCAAGAAAAAATCGCGCCTGTCGGCCCTAAAAGATAGAGTGATATTTCGGAAAGTCGCTCTTGTTCAGCATGTCCTGCTGTTAAATAGGGGGTGTAAAATGAAGCTACGAAAGTTAATCCAATAAACATGGCAGACAATAAAAATGCAGCTAGAACACTTGCTTTAACCATTTTCTTTAACATTCTTTTTTTAGCAGCAACAGGGTC
>JBBSJT010000011.1:0-32012 GCA_038257035.1 Chlamydiia bacterium | reverse complement strand
ATTTGCTTGCTTGTTTTTATTCAGACCGATTAATCGGGCTGATTTGGAGTGCGGAGGCTTGACGCCGCTTTGTTCTCAGCCCGATTTGGCGGGCGCATTTCCCATAAGTTCCCTAATTAACGAAATAAATCTGATTACAACGTTTATTTTCTCTAACGAAATGTAAAAGTAAAATTTGGAGTGCTGTAACATAAGTTACAGCTTTGTTGCTAGAAATCGGCTCCGGCGATTTGCTTTATCAAAAAGTTTTTGTCGAAATAGTAGGATAGCAGTAGCCAAAGGTAATTCGGCAGCCTGCCAGAGTCAGGCTGAGCCACAAAGCAGTAACAGAGTTACCGCACTCCAAATTTACTTTTAATTAAGTTTGAGGGTAATCAAGTCTGAGTAAAAATTATTTCGTTAGAAGAAAATGACGAATTAGCAAATCGCCGGAGCCGATTTGAACAAGAAAGCTGTAACAAAGTTACAGCACTCCAATTTTACGATTACCTTAGAAAAAAATTTGATTTATTCTTTTGGTTCTAGAACAACTGCCATCGATCCGGGACCGTTATATGTTACTTCTTTAACAGTGTATTGAGTTCCAGGAACAATCAGGATTTCTTTTTCGCCTGGCCAAGCGGAATATAGACTGACATCTTTAGCATTTTTAGGACTGGTCATTGTTAGACTAATTTTTCCAGACATTCCAAGTGAAAAGCTTGCGCTTGCAAACCCGCTATCAGAATATGTTTTTCCTAACCCAAAAGTCTGTGCGGCCCAACCAGGATATACCTCTGTGGTTATTGTCCTTTTAAGAAGAACCTCTTTGTTTAATAGTAAATTCTCTGCCCCAACTGTTTCAGTGGCAGGAGCTTCGACATCGGGAAGTTTTTTCATAGCGGATATTGTATTTTGAATATAAGCTTTGATTCCAGGATTTAAACTTTCCTGATGCCCTCTTGCAGCTGGATTAATTACCTTATAGTCACTAGTAGTGTAGCCAAACAAAGCGACCCTTTCTATTTCATTCAAGGGGGAATCTTCAGGTTTCAGGTGTTTCTTCATTAAATTGTTATCACTTGCGGCAAGAAACGAAAGGAATTTAACATCTCCCATCTGCTTATACATTGGATCATTTTGATAAGTAGCTATTTTTTCTTTGACCCAAGCAGGATTATTCTCAATAATGCTTTGAGTAAGTACCATCCTGTTTTTGATTTCTCTTAGTTCTGAATTAGGACTATTTTCTGGAAGAATTTTTAGTTGTTTGGCGACATTTTTTTCCAGTTTTTTAAATGTGTTTGCAAGCTCGTTTTCATCACTTTTTTTACCAACAAAAGTTTGTCCTATATTTTTGGCGGTCGCTTTTAAATCTTTGCTTAATTGCGAAGCTTTAAGACTTGCAAAACTATCTTCTAAAGAATGACTTTTATTTTTTGTAGGAGGTGGCGCCGTATTTATTTTTTCAGAAGGAGAGTTTTTTATTGTAAATTGATTAATTTTGGCGGCAGTTTTTTGCAGCGCAGGAAGTGCAAGCAATAAGCTTGCTTTGTTTTTCAAATCAGTTTTAGGTGTAAAAACTGCCTCTATTGATTTAAATATGAGCTGCGCAGTTTCTCTGATTTTCTGATCAATGGCGATGATTTTCTGATTAATAATCGTCGCTTTTTTTTGCACAGCTTTATGCACTGTATTTAATGAAAGCTGTGCAAAATCAGAAACTCTATTAAAATTAATATTGCTCATAATCTTATTATAGCAAAAATTAACTATTTATTAAATTATATTACTATTTAGTTTAAGCTGTTTAATTACTATATTTTGCTTGATTTTGACGGACTGTGAATGTAAAATTTGGGAGTGCTGTAACTTAAGTTACAGTTTTCACGCTCAAACGCTCTGGCTATTTGCTTGTAGCAGGTTGAAACCTAAGCTACACGTTTACATTCCGTTTTACGAAAAGTCCATTGTAGCGAAACCTATTTCGTTAGATAAAACTTAACTTTTAGATAATTCTTACGCCCTTACATGGAGAGAATTTTTTTTGCATTTTCATGAGATTCACTTAAAGAATCTTGCTGAATAGGGTCTAGGCCAATAAATATTTTATCAACTATCTTCTTGACTCTTTTAACCTCTAACTTCCAAGCTGTTGAATCAATATTGCCATCTTTTAGCATGCCATTTAATCTCTCAAGTTCAGTAATTGCTTTAAAATTTAGTCGATCGTTTACATTACCGTTTGCTATGTTTTCATAACTATTTGTGTAATAACAAAAAATCTCTAAATAATTAATTGCAGATTTATAATCTTCTTTATCAGAATAAAAAAGTGGTACATGTGTTTTAACATCTTTTGCTTGTCGTTTAAGAACGGTAGCAAGTTGACGGATTGCATCGGTTCCTTTTCCTTCTATTGTATTAAGTCCAAGTTCACGAAGACGATCTACAGCTTCTTTACTAACATCCCATTCTTTAATACGTATGTTTTCTTCTATAACATCTTCGCTTGGCAAAATTTTTGCTTTTGACATTTCGATTGCATAATCCAAAGTTGGTGCAAATTTCACATATGTATAACGTCCTTCTATAGACATAAATCCTCCTTGATTACAACTATTGATTATAAAGTGTTTAATAATAATTAGTAAATAACTATAATTTTAATATAGTTATGTTAATAAATGATTGATAAACGAAAAACGATTCAAAAGAGCTGTTCCTCTTGACAAACTATTGTTACAATGGGTAAGATCAGCAAAAAAACAAAGGAAATTTAATGCCAATAATTGAAGTTATTAATGAAGGGATAAAAGATGCGATGAGAAGCCGTGATTCTCTAAGATTGAACACGCTTCGCATGCTAAAGTCTAAAATACTCAATGTAAATGCAAGAGGGGAAGTACCGGACGCTGAAGTTGTTAAACTGTTTAAAACATACTTGGGAAATCTTCAAGAAGCCTTAGAGCAAGCAATTGCAGTCAATCGAATGGACCTTGCAGAACCTTTAAAAGGTGAAATCGCTATAGTTCAAGAATTTTTACCAAAAGCATTAACAGATGAAGAAACAGAAAAACTTGTTAATCAAGCGATGAGTGAATCGGGTGCTAAATCCAAAAAGGATTTTGGATTGGTTATGAAGGCTCTAATGAAGTTGAACGGCAGTGTGGATGGCAAATTGGCTAAAAAATTTATCGATCCATTATTGCAGGATTAATTTTCAATTTAAGCTTAAAGACCATAACGATATGGTCTTTAAGCTTTCTTTCTATTTAAGATATTTTAAATTACGCGTTACGACAAATACCAAAGATGAAAATAATCCAATAAGTGAACCTAGCACCGCAAAGAAGAAAATTTTAGCAGATTTAGGATGAATTGGTACAATAGCAGGGTCAATGACTGTAGATTGAATAATCTCGAGGTTATTTTCAATATTTGTCTTCTCAACAAGTTTTGAGACCTCTTCGACCATTTTTTGATTTAGGTTCATGGCAAGGTGTATGAGCTGCTCAGATACCCATTTTGAAGGTAAAGTTGACATCTGATTCATCAATGAAAGTTTATGCTGCTCGATGATTTCAGATTCGGATTTTAGATTTTTAATACGGCTTCTAATAAATTCAGAAAGATTATTTTCTAATAGAGAGATCTGTTGTTGAACAAGACCCAGCGTCACGCTTTGTAACGATTTAACTTTGTACTTCATTAACTCTTCATTTAATTGTAAAAGACGGTTAGAGCTTTTTAGATGAATGGACAAAAATCTTTTTTGAAGGTCAAGATCTTCCTTAATTCTTTCTTGTTCTTTCAAACTGCGGTTATTGGAATCTTTTAAATTTAAGGCAAGAAGTGTGGCTTTTTGACTCATATCTTGGCTAACAGGATCTGTTAGAATTGTGTTTAGCGCACTTAAGTCAAAGTTAGGTTTATCCATTTCATCAATGATAAATTGATTTTGTAAAATTTGAGATTCGATTTCATTCAATTTATTTGTGTAGGAAACAAAAAGAGTCTGAGTGGTTTTAAGATCAATTCCTTGAAAATCATGAACTGTTGCTTGCCCATGAGAAATTCTTTCTTGAATTGTACTTTCTTGCACATCAAAGTGATGAATAAGAGTTTTAAGATAAGAGCAAAATTCAAATTTGCAATATTTTACATCTTCAGAGTCCTTTCCAAAATTTTCTTTAGATTGCTCCATTTTTGAAATCCACGTTTTAACAAGATATTTTGGATTTGAGAGAAGTTTTGAATCTGTCAATTCTTGATTTTGTTGGATTTTATCTAGAATTTTTCGAGCATCTTCGCGATCATCACGATTCGTTTTTAAAAGTGCAAGTTGTTCTGTTAACACTTCTTGAAGGGTTTCTTCACTTTTGACTTTGGAATCTTGCAGATTTAAATTAAGCCAGTCGCTTTGTTGCTTTAAATCACGCATCTCAGCCATCATTTCATTGATAATGGTTGGATCACCGGGAAGAGTGTAGGTATCATAATAATTATGACCGGCTTCTTGACTATTATAGAGGCGCTTTAGCTCAAATTCAATGTCCAGAAGTTTTTTTTGCAGATCATTTTGAGAGCCGGTTAGAAATTCCATCGCAAGTGTGGTATTTGGAAACCCGATATTTTTAATATCATCTGAAATTTTTAAGACATGACTTTCCATTGAAACTTTAAGCTGTTTACTAATTTCTTCCTGCCTTTTTTCAAGGTAGCGAATTTGATGATGGACGACTAAGTCTTGTTCTTGTTGTAAATACTTTTTATAAGCTGACATTAATGTGTTGACACCATTAGCTGCAAGATATCGATCAGAACTTTTGAATGTAATATTTATCAAATTTTTATCCTGACGATCCTGATCCACATTCATATTTTCAGAAATTTTCTTTGCAGCTATATTCAAAGGCCATAATGTTAAGTTGAATGTTTGGTCGGTGAGCTTCTCATTTTGGTTTCGATGTAATGTAAACTGATAATTTTCCTGAACAACTGGCAGATCCAATTCTCCATTAATAATTTGCCCGTTATCTTGAATTTCAAAATTCTCTTCTGATTTGAAGTGAATTTTCAAAGCCCTTGGAACTTCATTTAAGTAGTTAACGTTTGTTATCTTAAGAGGCTTAATGGGATCATTTAAACTTACGAAGTGAGGCTGAAAATAGCCGTAAATATCGGCAACTATGTTTTTCCATGCATTTTTTAAAAAATTAAATTTTTGGTGACTTGAATTTAACTCAGCTTGCAAATCAAGTGTTTTGACTAATTCCTCTTTAATCATTCTTGACTTCATCAAGGCAATAGCATTGTTATCTTGGATTGCTCCTCCACTAAGAATACCGGCAAGCGATGGTGAGCTGGATCCTTTTTTTCCCTTATCTTTAAACGTTCCTTCTGCAACATATTCAATAGGTCTTGTCAATGCATAGGTAGTTGTCAGAGTACAACAAATGAGAATTATGTAAAGGATGACCTTTTTTTCTTTAATAAAAATACTTTTTAGTTGTTGCAGGGAGATGATCGTTTCTCGATTTCCAGACATTTTAATCCCTTTTTATAATTTTGTAAGCTTCATAACCAACCAGCATTCCATTAAAGCTTGGCAATAACTGTTCGATAAATCGGTTCCATTGGGTAATTGGTTTTTCAGTAACGTACACGGTATCACCCGGCATTAAAAGCAGGCTGTCGTTTGGTAAATGAATGATATGTTCCCAAGATAAAACATAAATTTTAGGACATTTAAGATTGCCTCTGATGACTTGGATGTGGTGCTGATCACCTGTAAAGGGAATTCCGCCTGCTTGTACAAGGGCTTCACGAAGAGACATAGAACCATAATAAAGATTCACAGCCCTTGGATGTCTGACCTCCCCCATTAACATAACGGCCGAATCTTCAGCTTTTGCAATAAAAATCTTATCACCACCTCGCATCACTATATTTTGACACATATCCCCTTTATTAATAAGCTGATGCAGATCAACGCTTAGAGGCATGCCATCTCTTAAAACATAACTCATAAAGAAGTTTGCGTGTGGGGGAATATGAGCTTTTGCGATCACTTCATAAAGACGAATTTTACCATCAACAGGAACCGTTGCCGTTTCAACAAGCCCTGTCAATTCAACTTTTTTATCCAAACGATCCCGGTAGGATACAAAAACTTCGGTGTGTTGAATTTGTTCCTGGTAGGCTGCAGTTAATTTAGCCCTTGCCTGTTCAAGAGTTAAGTCTAAAACATCAACAGGTTCAATGTCGGGGAGGGATAATTTTCCACAAGTTACCTTAAACCCACCCATTGCTTCATTAATGAATTGAATGGCTTCCATCAAATCTTTTCGACTTGGATGGTAAACCGTAATATTTAAAATATCATTTTCTGCAATCATGTCCTGATATTCATCCATGGCCTCTTCGGGCAACTCTTCAACTTCAACACCCTCCATTTCTAAAATGGCAAATTTACCCTGGTTGATTTTGTAGGAATCGATGACAAATTCATCACATCCCATCACACTGTAGTCATGGCAGGGTTTGGTGCAACTATTTAATAAAAGTGTAAAAATAATTAGTATAATGGGTTTCATAAAAGTGTCCTAAAAAGGAATCATTTTAACAAATGAAAGGTTAAAATAACATTAAAATAACGAACAAATTGGACACTTTAAGGCATCATGCCCTTTAGCCTTGCAATACTCTCTTGCAAAATAAATAATTTGTAAATGAAGCTTGATCCAAGATTTTTTTGGAAATATTTTTTTTAAATCTTTTTCGGTTTCGACTACATTTTTTCCTGAACTTAAACCCCATCTTTTGGCAAGACGATGAATATGGGTATCAATTGGGAATGCAGGTATTTGAAAACATTGAATCATCACAACCGAAGCTGTTTTATGACCCACTCCAGGTAGACTTTCAAGCTGTTCTAAGGTGTTTGGAACGACTCCTTGATGTTTTTCTATCAAAATTTTTGATAATTCTAAAATGGCTTTAGCTTTTCTTTTAAAAAGCCCACAAGGTGTGATAATTTCTTCAATTTCATTTAATTTTAAATGAATCATTTCGTAAGGAGTTTTGGCTTTTGCAAAAAGGTAAGGAGTAACAAGATTGACCCTTGCATCCGTACATTGAGCAGAAAGTAACACGGCAATTAACAAAGTAAAATGATTATAATGATTTAAGGGAATTTCAGTTGTGGGATAAAGTTTGTCCAACATCTTTTGAATGATTTTCGCTTTCTCTTTCTTCGTCATATATGGTGCTATTTTAAATAAAAAGTTTCAGATTTTTTTACCAGTGAGGCAGTGAGAAAGAAATGAGATAAGTGAGAGGCACTGCTTACATAACCCCTTACTAATCTCATGTCTTTCTCACTGCCTCACTGGTAAAAAATCATAGAGGCTATAGTTGTTATTTACCGATGCAGAATTTGGAAAAGATTGCTGATAATATATCTTCGGTAATGTCGGTCCCAATAATTTTTCCAAGTGATTTTAAACAGTCACGAATGTCCATTGAAAGAAATTCCGGTGAAATATTGCTGCTTAATCCTTCATGAACCAGTCGACAGTATTTTAAGGCCTCGCTCAACGCTTCTTTATGACGAATGTTTGTGAGTAAGAGCGCATCATGAGTTGGCGGACCGTTTTTCCAGATTACTTCGTCAATTGTTTTTTTCAGTTGATCCAATCCAGATTTCGTCTTGGCAGAAATTGAAACTTGATGAGGGAATTTTTGTAGCCATTCAAAATTTCCGATTTCACTTTTTGGTAAATCTGATTTATTGAGAACAAGTATGGCATTTTCAGAAGGCACTTGTTCAGCTAATTTCAGGTCTTCATCGCTAAATCGACTACCATCTACGACAAATAAAATAAGATCTGCTTCATTCATTGCAAGGGTCGATCGTCTAATGCCTTCTTTTTCAATAACTTCATGAGTCTCCCTGATGCCTGCAGTGTCGATAAGCTTAAAATTCAAGCCATTAAGACGCATTTCATCTTCGAGTGTGTCACGCGTTGTTCCTGCTATATCGGTAACAATAGCCCTTTCCTTGTCTAAAAGGGCATTCATAAGTGATGATTTTCCAACGTTCGGACAGCCGATCAGGCACATGGAAATACCTTCTTGCAAAATTTTTCCATCATGAAATGTTGAAATGAGTTTTTCCATATCCTTGGCTAGTGTTTCCAATTGATCACAAATTTCTTCATTGGTAGCAAATTCTAATCCTTCGTCGGGAAAATCGACAAAAGCTTCAAGTATGGCAGCAATTAAAGTGATTTTTTCCTGGAAATTACCGATTTTAGAAGATAATGAGCCTTGTAACTGATTTTCTGCGGCATCGAGCGCTTTTTCATTCTTTGCTGAAATGAGTTCTTGAACAGCTTCAGCTTGTGCTAAATCAAGCTTTCCATTCATGAAGGCTTTAAAAGTAAATTCCCCAGGACGTGCTGCACGTGCCGAGCAATTCAACACAACTTCCAAAACACGTCTTGTGATTAAACTTCCACCATGGCAATGTATTTCTACGGTGTCTTCACCGGTGTATGAGCGTTTTCCAAGCATTACAAGCAGTAAAACATCATCAATGCGTAAGCCTTGCATGTTTAATATTTGACCATAATGTGCCGTATGACTTTTGTAGGAGTGAATTTTACCTGAAAAACATTTTGCAGCAACATCTAGCGCCGCATGTCCTGAAATGCGGATAATGGCAACACCGCCATTTCCTGGAGGTGTGGCTATGGCAGCGATTGTTTCGCCTGGGACATAAGGTTCATGGATAAAATTCATAAGCCTCTTAGTATATACTTATCCGAAAAATTTATCCAATATAAAGCTGCTTATGTTATCTTTTTAAAATAAAGAATTTACGAAAAGGAACCCTTTTATGATGCCTATACAGCGGACACTTTATATAAATAATTTAAATTTTACAAGAAAGTGTTCTGTCAAAATTAAAACCGGTGATTTTTTAAAAAAAAGAATACTATTTGGAGCATTATTTGGTGCTTTATTCATGTTTAATGCAGCTTCAGATGATTGTAAAAACAAGGCGAAAATCTTAAAAGTAGAGGTGCCTTGTATTGCTCTTTATGGAACAGTAGGTACTCTTTTAGGTGGTCTTATTGTACGTAGTGCAAGAATTAGTATTCCTATTATCCTACTTTTATGGATGAGCAATTCTTCACCTGCCCCTCGGCCCCGCAAAATCTAACTTTGCCTTCGTTATCTTTTCACTACGAAGAATTATACCCCCTATGTGGGATTTTTTTACCGCGAAGGACGCGAAGGAGCGCAGCTTCGCTGCGGGAAGAAACGCGAAGAAGCGCGCTCTCGCGCGTCAAGAAGAAAGGAAAAAAAGTGATCTTCTCTTCTTCTTTGCTTTTCGCGCTTTCAGCGCGCTTCTTCGCGTTTCTCCCGCGCCTTGGCGCGCTTCTTCGCGTCCTTCGCGGTAAAAAAATCCCTCATAGCGGTTGAATAATTGCTTATCTCTTTGCTTCTCTGTGGTAAAAAATAAAAAGGCTTGTGTTTTTTGGCTGTCTGCAGTTAAATAAATTTTTTGAAAGAAAGGTTTGATTTTATGACTGAAAAAGCAATCCCAAGGGCTTTACTAGAAAAGCGTATGCATTCCTTAATGGGTGTTTGGCTTACCATTTATTTAATGCTGCATCTTTTTACTAATTCACAGGCAGCCTTTTTTTTTGGCGATGATGGCAAAGGTTTTATAAAAGCGGTTAATGGCATCAATGACTTACCCTATTTACCAATCATTGAACTTGGCATCCTAGGATTTCCGATTTTTGCACACATGATTCTTGGAATCAGGTACTTATGGACTGCTAAGTATAACTCTTTTGGATTAAATACCGGTATTGAGCCAAGGTTAGGGCAATATGAAAGAAATAAAGCCTACACTTGGCAAAGAATTACTTCTTATTTACTGGTCATTGGCATTATCGCTCATGTGATTCACATGCGTATTGTTGAACACCCCTTACATGCTAAAGTTCAAAATAAAAATTACTATATGCTTGTTGTAAACTTGGATGAGGGTATTTATACATTGGCCCAAAGGCTTGATGTTGAGCTTTATACCGCTGATAAAATTAAGATTGAAAGAGATACATTAAATGCTCCTTCGGGTGATGTTCAAGGTAATTTTTCAACTTTTTTTTCGTCAATGAATGGACTATTTACAAAATCGAATCCTGAAACTTTGACAGATGAAAAAATTGATCAACTCCTTGCTAAGCAAAAATTAGATTCTGAAATAAATTTTATTCAAACCTTGGAAAAAAATCCTATTAAGAAGGGTCAGGCCATAGCCGTTACCAAAGATTTTGGAACAGCGGAACTTTTTATGTTAAGAGAAACATTTAAAGTACCAATTATGGTTGCACTCTATACGGTATTTGTTCTTGCAGCTTGCTTTCACGCCTTTAATGGTCTTTGGACAGCACTTATAAGCTGGGGTGTAACCACTTCGGAAAAGTCGAGAAGGAATTTTTTGAAATTGTCTTATTTTCTGATGATCCTATTTTCGTTCCTTGGCCTTGCCACAATTTATGCCTCTTACTGGATTAACCTAAAACAATAAAAATAGACGACCCATTATGAAAAAACCAAAAGAAGTGATTGTTGTTGGAGGAGGCCTTGCCGGTCTATCTTGTGCAATGCGACTTGCAGAACTTGGAATAAAAGTTAAAATTGTTTCGGTGACAAAAGTCAAACGCTCCCATTCTGTTTGTGCTCAAGGCGGAATCAATGCTGCCATGGATCTTTCAGGTGAAGGGGATTCACCACTCATTCATGCTTATGACACCATTAAAGGCGGAGATTTTCTTGCTAATCAACCGCCTATTCTTGAAATGTGTTTGAGCGGTCCAAAAATCATCTATATGATGGACAGGTTCGGATGTACCTTTAATCGAACTTTGGAAGGGAATCTTGATTTTAGAAGGTTCGGAGGCACTCTTTATAATAGGACCGCTTTTTGCGGAGCATCAACAGGACAGCAATTACTCTATTCCCTTGATGAACAGGTGCGTCGTTATGAAGTAAAGGGACTTGTTGAAAAATTTGAAAACCATGAATTCATGCGTTTAGTTATTGATGAGCAGGGAGTAAGCCGTGGCATCGTCTATATGGATTTATTCAATATGAAACTTGACATTTTAAAAGCCGATGCCGTAGTGATTGCAACAGGTGGGCCTGGACTTATTTTTAAGAAGGCAACAACATCTACATTTTGTACGGGAGCTGCCAACGGTAGGCTTTATATGCAAGGGATGAAGTATGCAAATGGTGAATTTATACAAATCCATCCAACAGCTATTCAAGGTGAAGATAAATCAAGATTGATGTCAGAATCTGCACGCGGTGAGGGTGGTCGTGTCTATGTCATGGGCGATTCATCAAAAACAATCACAAATGGCGAAGGAAATACAATTCCTTGTGGTATTACAGGTAAGCCTTGGTATTTTTTAGAAGAGCTTTACCCGGCCTTTGGCAACTTAGTACCAAGAGACATCGCCTCAAGAGAAATTTTACGTATTTGTGAAATGGGAATGGGCATCGATGGTCAATCACAGGTCTATTTGGATGTTTCGTTTCTGCCCGAACAAAAAAAACAAAAATTGGAATCCATTCTAGAAATTTATCAGAAATTTACGGGTGAGGATCCAAGGAAAATGCCGATGCGTATTTTTCCGGCTGTTCATTATTCCATGGGTGGTGCATGGGTCGATTGGCCGGCTAGTGATGATCCAGATAGATGGACAAGATACAGACAAATGACAAACATCACCGGCTGTTTCAATGTTGGTGAATCTGACTACCAATACCATGGCGCTAACAGATTAGGAGCAAATTCTTTGCTTTCCTGCATTTTTGGCGGTCTTGTGACAGGAAATGAAGTTCCAAGATATCTTTCTCACTTGAATTCTAGTTGTGATGAAACTTCTTCCACAATTTTTGAGTCTGCATTAAAAGTGGAAGTTGATTTTAAAAAAGAGTTACTGAACAGAAACGGTACAGAGAATGTATTTGCCTTACACGATGAACTTGCCGATTCAATGGTTAAGTATGTAACAGTTAAGCGCAACAATAAGGATTTATTACAGACGCTTGATAAAATTAAAGAAATTAAAGAGCGCTATAAAAACATTTCTCTTGCAGACCGCAGTCAATATGCCAACCAGACATTTACTTTTGCAAATCAATTTAAAAGCATGCTTGAATTATCAGAAGTCATTACAAAGGGTGCTTTTTGCCGAGATGAATTTAGGGGATCACATTTTAAACCCGAATTTCCAAATCGCGATGATGAAAAATTTCTTAAAACAACAATTGCCACTTATGATACTAAAAATGATGAGCCGATCATCAGTTATGAGCCTGTTGATATGCGCTATTTAAAACCGGTTTTACGCGACTATACACAAGCTAAAAAAGTAAAACCAAAGCTTGAAAATATTCCAACAAATATTGAGCTTCCACTGTAGAAAATAGGATTAAGTAAAATGGATAATACGTTTATTTTAAAAGTCTATAGAGGACACCCCGGTAACCAATATTTTGAAGAATTTGAATTGGAATTAAGGCCTTTTGCCAATGTGATCTCATGTTTAATGCAAATCCAAAAAAATCCTGTTAATAGTAAAGGTGAAAAGGTAGAACCCATAGCTTTTGAAGCCGGATGCCTTGAAGAAGTTTGTGGCTCCTGTTCAATGCTTGTCAATGGTTTTCCAAGACAGGCTTGTACAGCACTTATTGAAACTCTAATTAATGAAACAAAGAGCCGTGTAATCACTCTTGCCCCCTTTTCAAAATTTCCGCTAGTTCGCGATTTAATCGTCGATAGAAGCCGAATGTTTGAAAATTTAAAAAAAGTTCATGGATGGATTGATGCAGATGGTTCATACGATAAAGGTCCCGGTCCAAAAATCAGTCCTGAGAACCAAGAACTTATGTATGCCCTTTCAAAATGCATGACATGTGGCTGCTGCGTTGAGGCTTGTCCACAAATAAATGAACGCTCTAAATTTATGGGACCGCAAATCATTGCTCAAGTGCAATTATTTAATGCAAACCCGACAGGAAAATTGCAGACAAACGTGCGTTTAAAACCCATGATGGGAGAAGGCGGTGTTGGTGATTGTGGCAATGCTCAAAATTGTGTGCGTGTCTGTCCAAAAGGTGTACCCTTGACGGATGCCATTGCAGCAATTGGCCGTCAAATCACAAAGCAGGCCTTCAAAGACCTCTTCTAGCTCTTTGCTATTCACCACGAAGAAAGTAGTATACCATTTTAAGGGATTTTTTTACCGCGAAGGACGCGAAGAAGCGCAGCTTACGCTGCGGGAAGAAGCACGAAGAAGCGCGCTATTCGCGCGATAGAGATTTGAAATATTGACTTTTGATAAAGGCATATTTAACCAAAAAATGTTCTTTTTATTCTTTCGCGCTTTACCGCGCTTCTTCGCGTTTCTTCCCGCAGCATAAGCTGGGCTCCTTCGCGTCCTTCGCGGTAAAAAGATCCCCTCTGACGGTATAATGCTCTCTTCGTGGTGAAAATGTAATAAATTTAATTATTAGTCTAATTGTAATTATTATTACTTTAATTAACTTGATTTAATGTAAGTAATTGTGGATAAAGAAGTTAGAGCTGATTTAGTAAACAAAGGATTAGTTTATGAATATTAATAGCTTAGAATCACCCCACTGCAGCCAATCATCCCTTAGCATTTCGACTAGCTCACGAGAGAAAAGCTCAAGAGAGGAGAGTCCGCGAAACGAAAATTCCCACGAGGCTGAACCGTCTGCTAAAAAACGCGTTGTTATCTCTTTAAAAAATGCCATCAGAAATCTTCCCCCTTTAAATCGAGAAATAATCATGCAAAGGGACGTCTCATTAAAAAATCTTTCACCGTTAAGTCGCGATAATGCCATTAGAAAAGAAATTTTAGAATATCAACAAATCATACATACAAAAAATAAACGAGTGAATATCATCATCGAATTAAGAAAGGTATACGATTGCTTAATCAACGTTTTTAATGATAAAAATAACAAAATCATTTTTACGCAAAGTGGGCAATTAAAAATTACTCAAAGTAAAAACTTAAATAATAATTTAGAAGCCAACCAGGAGATCGTTAAATTTATATATCAAAAAATCTTAAGAGGAATGACCACGAATATAGATTATTTTTTTGACGATAGAGGTTATTTCGTAACTTTAAAAGAAATGGATAAACTTGCTATAAAAATTTTCGATCGAGATCAAATCTTTTTACAAAAGGTTGTTGAAGATGAATTAAAAGATTATTACGAAGACAAACCGATGTTTCTTTGGGGTAAAAATATTGTAGGTGAATCGGAATATCTTGAGATGATTAGCCATCTTCCATTTCCTAAACTATTAGAAATTCAAAATTTTTCAAATAATGAAAAATTATCTATTTCAATTTTTCAAAGGCTCTACCCATCTAGGGGTCCAAAGAATATGATGAACGAAGAAGTTCCCTTAATGTCCCCCATCACTTTTCTTTATTTCTACAAAAATTATCTAACGACAACTGAATTATTTAATCATGCTTTAATCGTTTTAAACCTACCGGAAGAGGAAATGCCTCATTTACAAAAATTAAGAGTGTTAAATTTTTTACGCGTGGGAATTGATAGTCATCTAATTCAAAATGAAGATGTTACAAATAGTGTCAAGGCAGTAATTAATAAAATTGTTTTAATGCAAACAATAAAAAATCAGGAATTTCGCGATTTGTGTCAGGAAATTCAATTTTTATCTGAACAAATGGAATTAGATAATTTATTAGAAAAGCTAGAGATACCTTCAGCTGCAGTATATCCCGTAGATAAGTTTTTATCAAGTGAAGCGTCCAAAACGATTTCACATATTGATTTTATAAATGCTTTAACCGATGATATTAAGTATATGGCGTCGCAAGCGTTTTTCAATGTAACTTTAAGCAGTCTTTTTAAAGAAAAAGGTGGAAATAAAACTGAAATTTTTTATCAAGGCCTTATGAATTTTATTGCGAACTATTTTATTAAAACTTTTGATCTCGGAGTCGAGGAATTATTAAATAAAAATTTAATTAAAAATAGATTGGATCATTTTTTTGAGATTTTTATAGATATAGCTCATGAACTTGTAAAAAAGCATGATTATTTGTCCTCCTTTGCCATCTATAACTTACTTAATGTTTCTGTATTTTCAAAACTATTACCGGAATTGATGGAAAAAACTGACAAAAATACATTTACAAAAATGAAAAAACATAACATTTCAAAAGGTTTAGATACTGCCACAAAATTGCAAGAATTGGATGAACTCTTTTCTTTTAAGAATAATTTGGAAACACTCAGAAAAAAAATGAAAGAGTGTCAGACATTGAATATCTATTACATTCCATTACTTGGGCCGATTAAAAATGTGATATTACATAAAGTGGAAATGATTGAGCAAACACTCTGTGATGATTCTAAAATTAACAATCTAAAACTTCATATGATCGCAGAGGAAGCTTGGGAGGTTAATAAATTTTTACAGGATGTAAAGGGTCATTTTAAAAATCAGAAAATAGCCTTGCAAACGGATCTAAACACTTATTTTGAATCGAATAATACTTATGATGAAGAAAAATTGGATATTATTTATAAAAATTTGAAACTGATTCTATTCAGCTACAGACAGCAACTTGCTGAAGATGAATCAAAAAAATGGCGTAAAACGACTTAAAAGGATTTTGTGAAAGATAAAAATTTAATGTGGCTTTTGATTATTCTCATTTTAAAGACATTTGTTATAGCTTTAATTGTTTTATTTGGGGGCATCCATTTAAGCCCCGATGAAGCTCAATATTGGACATGGAGCCAAGCTCTGGATTTTGGTTACTATAGCAAACCTCCGGGGATTGCGTGGCAGATATTTATAGGGACTTCTATTTTTCAAAACAATGAATTTGGTATCAGATTTTTTGCTATGGTTATAGGATTTTTATTGCCGATAGCCATTTATTTTTTAGCTCTTAAATGTAAGCTTAAAGAAACAACAGCATTTTTTGCAGCTTTAATGATGGCTTTTTCCCCAATTGGTTTTGCAGCCTCATTTTTTGCCACTACAGACGGCAGCATGGTTCTTTTTTGGGTTTTGGCATCGATTGTTTTGGTTGATGGATTTAATAAAAAATTGGGTCCAAATTATTTGCTTCTTGGCCTCATTTTGGCATGTGGAGCTCTTTTTAAATGGCCGATCTATATTTTTTGGATTTTTCCAATTATTTTAAAACGTTATTGGAAAAAATCTTTGATTTTTGGAATCTTAATTTCAACTCTTGGGCTACTCCCAAGCTTAATTTGGAATTTCAAGCATGATTTTGCAACTTTTAAACATGTTTTTTCGACCGTGAAAGGGACTCCAAATCCTTTTTCCGGTAATTTTTTTGAATTTTTCGCAGCACAAATAGGTTTGGTGTCACCAATTCTTTTTCTTATGATGATTCTTTCTATCATTTACTTGGTTAAGGAATTTAAGAATATTTCAAATGGAATGCGTTTTTGCCTGATCACTACGCTTGCAATTCTTATCCCTTTCCTCTTTGCAGCCCTTTTCAAAAAAATGCAGGGTAATTGGGCCGTTTTTGCTTATCCATCAGCCTTTGTTTTCACGGCCTATGTCATGTTGGAAAAAAAAGAATATGGCAAAAAGTGGATAAAAATTGGAATAGGGTTATCCATTTTTCTTACAACCCTCCTCATATCCATTCCAAGATTGCAAATGAACGGGTTGCCCATTCCTTATCGTTTTAATGCCTTTCGTCATAATATGGGATGGGATCAGCTACCAAAAATTTTGGAAGATGTCGGTTACAATCCGGAAAAGGATTTTTTATTTGGCGATAAGTATCAGACCAGTAGTATCTTAAGTTTTTATTCGCCCGGTAAAAAAACCGCCTATTTCTTAAATTTACACGGTATTCGAAACAATCAATTTTCCTATTGGAAAAGCATGAAAGATGAGAGAATGCATAATACCGGTTATTTTGTCTTAACCGAAAATTCTCCGCACCTTGAAAAAGAGCCTGAAAAACGCATTGAAGAGTATGCTGCATTACTAAATCCATATTTTGAAAAAGTTGAATTCCTTGGCATCAAACCACTCTTCACAATTGATGGAAAAACAGTTAAAGCCGCATTCCTCTACAAAGGCACCAACTACAACGGGACTGTTCCTGATCTTTCCACACTTTATTAAAAAAGATAAAAATGTTTCTTTTTGGCACCTTTAGTGCTAAATTTTTTTGGCCCTATGTAAATAGGGGCCGAAAAAAATTTATCCCTAAATATGCTCAAAAATAATTCATTTTTACTTTTTTGCCGTTACGATTAGAGTTTGGTGTCGCGATTAGGGACCGAGGGTGTCGATTTTTAAGCTTATTTTTTTGTTGAAATAAATGAGATAAAAGAGAGATCTTTAATAGAAAGGAATCATTATGGAACCTGTAAAACAATGTAATTTTTCAAAAGATGAGAAAAATCAAAAAATAGTTGATGATTACAAACTTAATGTTTTAGGGATTAAAATCAATGACTTAAGTTTGCGGGTCCACAATCTATTGGAAAGAGCTGAAAAAGCTGATAGACTTCAGCGTTTTGTCGATCTTGTCAAAAGAGCTGAAACAGATGAAAGACTTCAAAAGGTTATTGAAATAGCAAGCGCTGAAAAAGAAAATCCGCTAAACCGCGGTTATTTCCGAACCATTATTGAAAATCAATTTAGGGTATCCTGGAGCCAGTTTTTTGGAGCTCAAACCTGTGATAAATGCCATAAGAAGTTCGAGCCTTACGGTAGAGGATCCATCACGAATTTAAAAACTCATGCAGTTGCTGACTTTTCAACAGTAACGCTTCATAATATTGCAGAGCATGGGTACTTTTCAATGGGTAAAGAACGAATAGTGCCTTTAAAACTATGTCAAGCCATCTACGACAACATATGAATATAGCCTAGTACATCATACCCTACCCACATCTTTTACAATCATTGAATCAAGATTGTAGCACCACTCTGTGGTGCAACTTTTTTTTATCTTACCGGTGGTTTTACCACCGGCTACCTATGTAAAACCGCTCCGCGGTTGAGAATAAATACCCCTTTTTTCATCACGGAGTGATGCTACATAGGTAGCCGGTGGTGAAACCACCGGTAAGGTAAATTAATCATTGTACCGCGGAGTGGTGCTACAAGAATGGAGTAAAAAACAGTTAAACCCCCACCCTTGCTCCTCTCGTCTTCCTCTGTGATCTCTGTGTTAAAAAATGCTAGGGCTAGTCTTTGAGTTCAAAGTTTTGGAAGCTTCGAAGTAAGTCCCTGTACCTTGTAGCATCTTCGAAGCGAAGCTCTTTTGCAGCTTTCTTCATTTCAGATTCGTAAAACTTGACCTTGGCGTCAACTTCCTTCATCGTCATGTATTCAGCCTGCGGTTTTTGCTGTTTATTTTTATCTTCTGCTGTTTCTTCCACTATAACATCAAGCAGTTTGGATATTTCACGCTTCACGGTTGTTGGTGTAATGCCATGTGTTTGATTATAATCAAATTGAATTTTACGTCTTTTGTCAGTCACGTCGATACAGCTTGCAATCGATTTTGTGATTTTGTCAGCATACATAATCACACGGCCTTCAACATTTCTTGCAGCTCTTCCGCACGTTTGAATAAGTGCGGTTTCGCTTCGTAGAAAGCCTTCCTTATCGGCATCCAGTATCGTGACAAGAGAAACTTCCGGTATATCCAAACCCTCTCTTAAAAGATTAATTCCGACCAAAACATCGAATGTTCCAAGTCTTAGATCTTTAATGATCTGGGCTCTTTCCAACGTGTCGATGTCTGAGTGCAAATATTTAGCCTTTATGCCAAGCTCTGTCAAATATTTAGTGAGTTCTTCGGATAATCTCTTTGTAAGGGTTGTTACTAAGACTCTTCCATTTTTTGCGGTATGGGCATGAATTTCAGCTAAGCAATCATCAATTTGATTGGTTGCCGGTCGAATTTCAATTTGAGGGTCTAAAAGACCAGTTGGACGGATAATCTGCTCAACAATTTCACCACCGGCCTCTTCAATTTCAAAGGGTCCAGGTGTTGCTGAAACGTAAATGACTTGGTTGATTTTTTTGTAAGTCTCATGAAACTGCAATGGCCTGTTATCATAGGCAGAGGGTAGTCGAAATCCAAAATCTATTAATGAATTTTTTCTTGCACGATCCCCTTTATACATCGCATTTAACTGAGGGATGGTTTGGTGGGATTCATCAATGACGAGCAAGAAATCTGAAGGAAAATAATCAATTAGACAAGGCGGTGGATCGCCCTCACCGCGTGGGCTGAAATGGCGTGAATAATTTTCAATCCCTTTGCAATGACCTATCTCCTTGATCATTTCAAGATCATGCATGGTGCGCTCAAAAATTCGCTGCTTTTCAATGAATTTTTTCTCTTCTTCATAAAAGTCAACGCGCGTCTTTAGTTCACTTTTAATGGTTTCCATAGCAATGTGACGTATTTCTTCAGGAGTGACGTGGTGGGAGCTTGGGTAGATGGTGATTTCGTCAACGGTTTGCCGCGATTTTCCTGTTAGGGGGTCAATCTCTGTGATTCTTTCGACGTCATCGCCAAAAAATTCAATTCGAAAGGCAATGTCTTCTTCGTAGGCCGGAAAAATATCTAGAACATCACCACGGACCCGAAATGTTGAGCGCGAAAAGTCAAAATCATTTCTCTTATATTGCATTTCAACCAAATGCAGTAAAAGATCGTCACGACGTCTGTTGCTGTTAACTTTAATTGTTAAATTCATCCCCTTATAGTATTCAGGAGATCCAAGACCATAAATACAAGAAACGGAAGCGATAATGATTACATCTTCTCTTTCAAGTAATGACCTGGTTGCACTCAGGCGCATCTTGTCGATCTGATCATTGATCGCCATATCTTTTTCGATGAAGGTATCCGTTCTTGGAATGTAGGCTTCCGGCTGATAATAATCGTAGTAAGAGACAAAATATTCAACGGCATTATTTGGGAAAAAAGATTTGAATTCTTGGTAAAGTTGTCCGGCAAGCGTTTTATTATGGGCAATCACAAGTGTTGGCCGTTGGACTTGCTGGATTACATTGGCAATGGTAAATGTTTTACCGGAACCTGTAATTCCAAGCAGAACTTGCGATTTTTGGTTACTTTCAAGCCCTGCAACAAGCTTTTCGATTGCTTGCGGCTGATCGCCGCAAGGCGTGTAATCTGTAACTAATTCAAATTTCATTTTTTTTTATACTTTTATCTTTTTTTCTCGACGCTCTCTTGCCACCCTTGAAATTTTATTCCAATTGCCCATTAAGCCCATCGCAGACCTCATTTCCTTGACAGTCTCGTTGGAAATGTCGATCATTTTTAAAGTTCCCTCATAGATAATCTCTTCGATTAACCCTTTTTCTTGTTCAAAAGCTTTACGCCTTTCTCTGATCGGATCTAAAAATTTGTTAAGTGCCTCTTCAAGACTTTTCTTAACTTCTACATCACTCACTTTTCCTTCCCGATAGCGCGCTTTAAAATCTTCTACTTCTGAAATATTTGGGTTGAATATATCATGAAACATAAAGACAGGATTGCCCTCAACTTTTCCCGGTATATCGGCGCGTACGCGGTTAGGATCGGTATACATCCCTTTAACCTTCTTCTCAACAGTTTTTGCATCATCGCTTAAAAAAATAGTATTATTGGCAGATTTGCTCATCTTGCCTTTTCCATCGGTACCAATTAAACTTGGAAAATCGCTTAACTTAACGGCAGGTAAGGGGAATACTTCTCCGTAATATTGGTTAAAACGTCTAGCAATATCGCGGCTTAGTTCAATATGAGCCTCATTATCTTTACCGACAGGGACAACTTCGGCCCGAGGCATTAAGATATCTGCTGTTTGTAAAACGGGGTAGCCGATTAGTCCAAAAGGGACACTTTCAGAATCAAGATGTGCATTTTTGGCCATTTCTTTTAAGCTTGGTAGTCCTGTTAGTCTATTTAAAGAGATGAGCATCTCAAAAATTAGGTTCATTTCGTAAACTGCAGGAACTGCAGACTGTAAGTAAATGGTAGACAGCTTTGGATCTATGCCACAAGCCAAATAATCTAAAACCATTTCTCGGCTATTGTCACGAATTTTTAAAATGTCTTCTTTAAAAGGCTTGGTCGTCAGCATGTGAAGGTCGGCAATAATAAAGTAGCATTCGTGACTCTTTTGCAATTCTACACGATTTTTAATCGAGCCAACATAATGACCAAGATGCAACAGTCCTGTAGGGCGGTCTCCTGTCAGGAGGCGTTTTTTTTTCTCAATTTCCATATATTCTCAATTTTTAGTTTATGTGTATTAAGCCTTGAAGTGCAATTATAAGGCAGGCCTTCAGCCTGCAATCATAACGTATTAACACCTAGGGCGTTGCCCTAGGCTTTTATAAACCAGACCTTCGGTCTGAAAAAAGGTTCATCAGGGCAAAGCCCTGAATTATAAAAGCCTAGGGCAACGCCCTAGGTATGATATGAAATAAAAGGCAGGCTGTAGGCCTGCCTTATAATTGCTCTTAAAATATTTTATTTAAATGACTTAAAATCTTAGCTTAACCGTATTGGTTTATTGGACTAAGAATTTTCAGTTTTAAGTACCATTATACACCAAAGTTTAAGGCAAAACCAAGAAGAATATTGAAATTGACCTGGAAAAGCAGTAAAGTAAAAAAAAATTAAAAGGTTAATATGGAATCCACTTCTCATTCTTTTGGTATTGTACTTCAACCCACTACTTATTATTTTGTCGAATCAAAAAATGATGAACCTGAACTGGTGACCTTGGAAAAGATACTGTCCATCGTAAAAAAACAGTTAAATTATGATAAATCTCACCAAGACAGTTATTCTGAAATACCAAAAAATGAATTATTTACTCTTTTAAAAGAAAAGTCTTTGCAGATTCATCGAGAAGTTCTCCAACAAGAACAAGCAATTCTGACAAAGAAAAAAACAATAGAAGCCTACATTTCAAAAATCGGCTGTTTCATGGTCCAATCTAAAGGTTTGCCTTTGTTAGACGATATTGTGACTGAAATGACAAAATATATGGAGCTCCCGGAAATTTTTAGATTGGCTCAAGTAAGCCTGCAGAATTACAAACAGGTTAAATCTTATTTTTTTGATCAAGCCAAATTATATGGTTTTGAAGGCCAAAATAAGGATGAGGGTTATAAGTTTATAAACGGTTTATTTAAAGCAATCATTGATCTTGAGGGAATGCTCCCTGTTCGAGTCTATAATAAAAAAAATAAGTTACAGCCTGAAAAAACATTAATAAAATTATTCAAAGAGCTTTCCACGCCAGGTATTTTTAGTTTATTTTCAACTTATACTATCTATTCTTTTTCATTTTCCAATTTTAGACAAATATTTTCGAAAAGAAATTTTGAACTAACAAAAGTTGCAGATGAACATGTAAGTAATGAAGGAAGCAAAGCTTTATTTTATGCTATTCAACATAAGGAAAGAAATATTGTAAAACTGCTTTTAAAGCATAGCGCAGATCCTTATAGCTTAGATAAATGGACACACGCAAATGCTTTGCATCTTGCCTCGCAAATTGGTCTTGATGATATCGTAGAACTGATTCTTAATGTTGAGGGCGATGTTAATCTGAAACATGCAGGGGGAAGTACTGCTCTTACATTTGCTTGTGGGTATGGCAACTCTGATTATTTTACGCCGAATGTAAAAGTTATTAAACTTCTATTGGATCATGGTGCACACCCAAATATTCCAACGAAAATAGGGCTGACTCCTTTGCAATTGGCAAAACAAAATCAATTGCACGACATCGTTGCACTCCTCATGCAACACGACGCTCAATAACTTTACATTCTATAACCTTTCTGATTTTTTTCAACGCAAAGAAGCTGCAAAAGACGCAAAGGCGCAAAGAATAAAAATAAAGGCTATGCAATCCTAAAGATCACTTCTCTTTGCGCCTTTGCGCCTTTGCGTTAAAAAAATTACAACCCTATGAATTCTTTTAGGTCTTCGTGTCTTTGTGTTTAAATTGCTAGTTGGTCAGTTGCTTATCGAGCTTGCGCTGTTCCTGATCCAGACGCCCAAGATCATATCCCGCATAATCCACAAATTTGAAAAAACGCTCAAATGCAGGAAATTTATCGCAAACTTGTTTTGCCATCGCCTGGGCAATATAACGGTAATTTGGGTGACCTGCAGGTGATGAGCGAAGCTCGCACATCCATTGAAGAGCGCGAAGATTAATGTGAAAATACCAGCGTACATTGTAGGCCATAGGAACGGCGTATTGCGCCTCTTCAGGAAGTTCTGCTGCAATTGTATCAAAAGCAATTTTTGCTTTTTGCATGGCTTCTCTGTAATCGGCTTCAAGATCTGTTCCAAGTATTTCTTCAGGGATAAAGTAGCTATAATCGCAGCAAAGCAGTTGTCTTTCTTGAGTTAGCATGCGATGTCTATGCAAGTCGCGGTAGACGCCAAAATCTGCCAAAATTTCGAAAGTAAAGTTAGCAACTTCCAAAGCCCTTGGCGATTTATGCCTTCTTGTTTCACGAGAGGCACATCCCGCATCTAGAATTCTTGCGATTTCTTCTTCGGTAAGTGTTGAACAATGTTTTTTTAATTCCTGTAATCCTTTATCAGAATTTGCAAATAGAAGGGCGGAGGCCACTTTAACGACAGATTCTTCATCTGTTTCAATAAGATGGACACCAGGTTCTTGAGTGTTTTTTTCAAAATTACAATTTTCATCGCTTATGACTTTTAAATCATTTTGCATTGCTTCATAGAACTCCGCAAAATTTTGATGGGTGCGATGTGAAACATCCGCACGTCTAATAAATGACGGCATCACTTTAGCCAATTCATCCTGCATTCTTTTGCCAATGTCTTGCATTTCAACAAGATTATTGCAATGGAGTTTATGAATAAGTTGTTCAAAAAACCTTCCATTTCCATAAACACCCATGTTGGTTAAGGTACCGGCAGGTAAAAGACCTCTTAGGCAATCAAGAACCTTAGCACGCAATGCTGCTGTGTAAGCAACTTTTGATTGTGATGCATCGTAGGGCATTTTTTCTTCGATCATTGTAGTAAGTAACGGCACTAATTTGCTGTAGGTATCAAAAAGCATATTGCAAGTGTCTAAATAAAGGTCGCGATAGGCCGATGTCATGAGAATAGGTTCTTTATAAAAAAGATATTCACCGTTGACTTTCTGATCAAAATAAATATAACGGGTAGATTTTTCCAAAGGGGATCCGCCGATGCGGCAATCTTCAATAATTTTTGCAGCAATCATCGAGACATTTTCTACTGCCAAATGAGCGCCGCCAAGTTCTCCGATTGAATCATCGCCGTAACCATCTAAAATGCGGTCATAAAAGTTTTGTGCTTTTTTGATGGCGGCTGCCTGATCTTTGCTCTCATCTTCAACATCTGCATTAGAACCAACGATTGCGGCAAAGGCAGATTCTTCGTTATTTGAAATAAATTCTTTTAAAAGAAGTGAGCGTAAACCTAAGCTTGATCTGGAATAACGCGAAAATAACGCGCCTTTAATGACTTCCGGCAAGTTGCACAAAACAAATATATGCCCTCTTGTATTTGTGACATAGCGTTCAAGGGTTTTGATTTGAATGGGCGTAAATTCTTCATAATCATCTAATGGCATACAGTTTTTTTCTCCAACTCATAAAAGCAATAGCGTGCCACAGATTGTATCTTTCTTCAAGTAAAAAAGGAATTTGGCATGACACGTAATTGTCAAAAATTATATAATCTTCAGTTTATGGAAGACAAACAATTACTTGAATTAAACGCATTAGGGTTGATTCCCGGTCCCGGTGAATCAGAAAAAGAATTTCTTAAAAGAGTTAACTATTGTTTAACTTTAAAAGATAATTTACCCTTCACAAACTCTCATCCTACTCCTATAATTGGGGAAATTAAAGATCATCCTTTGGAAAAATCAAAACAATTTTTTGATATACAGCCACTTTGGGTACCTATTCAATATAATAATTACCAATTAAGGCCATGGCATGGGGCAGCTGCATGGATATTTCAAGAAAAAGATGATCTTCCAGTTTCAGCATTTATCCAATTAAGAAAAAAAATGAGCCCCCAAAAAAAATATTTGGGACTTTATGATTTTGGTGAATTAATCAATCATGAACTTGCCCATGTTGGGCGCATGATGTTTGAAGAGCCAAAATATGAAGAGATGCTTGCTTATAAAACATCAAATTCCTCTTTTAGACGTTTTTTTGGCTCCATCATTCAATCATCTAACATCAGCATGTTATTTATGCTTTCGATCTTTCTAATATTATTTTTGGATTTTTTTTCGATTGCCTATCATCCGGAAATGTATCAAGACTTCACCTACTTTAAGCTTATCCCTTTAATTATGATTGCTTTAGGCTGTATTAACTTATGCCGACGACATCGTACCTTCAACAATACCCTAAAAAATTTAAAAAAAATTGCAAAAAGTCCAAAACTTGGTCAAGCGATTATCTATCGATTAACAGATAAAGAAATTGATCGCTTTTCAAAGCTTTCCCCACAACAAATTTTGAGCCACATCGAAGAAGAAAAAACCAAATCCCTTCGTTTCCGCCTCATCCACCTCGCCTACATATTACTTCCAGCTGAACCGCACCAATAAACATTTAGACCTCTACATTCTATCACATCTTCGATTTTTTACAGGATATGCACGATCGCTGCGCGGCATGATAAGCAGGATAATATCAACCTTCAGTAATTCTGGAGGTTGATAATATCCTGCTTATCATGCCGCGCAGCGATCGTGCATATCCTGTAAAAAATCGAAGATGTGATAGATTGTAGAGTCTAATTATTTTTAGTATATTATAGAGTGATAATATCTTGCCGCTGCGTCCTGCCGTCAGTTTGAAGTAGAACATTTGCTTGATTTAGGGCTTCTAAAGACGGAAGGCGCCATAAATGATAGACGCTATTTTGTTAACCTGTGGCAGACTTTAAGGCTAGAAGCTTTTGCGCTGTTGGGTGTTACCGAGGTTAAGCTGGTAGCGATATTTTGCAATGGTACGTCTTGCACAAGCAATTCCCTTTTTTTCTAGCATCTTGGAAATGGCAAGATCTGAAAGGGGTTTTTTCTTATCTTCGTTTTGTATAACTTCAAAAACTTTATTTTTAACGGTGTCAGAAGACATGCAAGAGCCATCAACTGCCACATAAGAGGTCGTAAAAAATGATCTTAAAGATTTTAAACCTCTCGGTGTCTGAATATATTTATCTGAAACCGCCCTTGCAACTGTTGATTCATGCAACTCAATTTCATCAGCAATTTCCATCATCGTCATAGGAACCAGTAAACCGTCCGGACTTGATAAATAGGCTTTTTGGCGCTTTACCAAGGCATGGGCAATTTTAACAAGAGTCTCGTTTCGTTTTGTCAGGTTTTTAAGCAACCATTTGGCAGAGGCAATTTTCTGATTAATAAATTCTTTAGTTTCGGCAGCTAACGTCTCATCTTGCAAAAGTTTTATATAGCGAGAATTAAGTTTTAAAGGAGGAAGGGGATCCTCATTAACAAAAATTGTAAAATCATTACCACCTTCAGTATTTGTATCTTCTTTAATAATTATATCGGGAACGATGTAATGTGTGATATCATTTGTAAAACCATTTCCGGGATGCATTTGAAGTTTGGAAATATCTTCTGCAATAGCTTTTGAAATAGCTTCCGTTGTTAATTTTAAACCCTTTTTTATCAATGGAATACGATGATGCAATAGTTCATCGTAATAGTGATCAATAATCTGAAAAGCGATACTATTTTCTTTTCCAAGTCTTTTAAGTTGAATTAAGAAGGATTCTTTTAAGCTTGATGCTCCTATGCCTATTGGATCTAACGTTTTAATTTTATCTAATATAGGTTGAAGCGATTTTTCTTCAAAATCAAAAAAACTAGCAATCTCAGTTAAAGAAGTTTTTAAAAAACCATCTCTGTCTAAGTGGCCAATAATTACCTCTGCCATTTCTAATTCCAGGGCCGAATCTGTAATTTCTCTTACCTGCACCATTAGGTGTGTAAAGAGGGTGGTTTTTTGCAAAATTAGACTGTCCAAATAACTTTTTAGTTTTTCATCTTCTAGGGTTTTTCTTTTTTCTTCAGTTCCACTTGCTTTAAAATGATCCTCAAATTCCTCATCTAATTGCTCCATGATCTTAAAATCTTTTTCATTAAAGTTTAAATCCACTTCGCTTAGGATTGGTTCTTCTTCTTTTTCATCTTCAAGCCCAATTTCTTCTTCATTTTCATATTCCAATATAGGGTTTTGCTCTAACTCAAGTTCAATGAGCGGTTGCAGTTCCATAATCGGGCACTGTAAGATGTGTAAAGCTTGCTGCATGTCCTGCGAAATCATCAAATGTTGGAATTGCTTGATGTTTTGTGTTTGCTTGGATGATTGCTTCAAAAATGGAGGATGCATACTGATTCCTTCGGTTTTCTTAAAAATAGCTTAGATTAGCTTCAAATGACAAGAAAAAATTTAATTAAATGATTTTAAGCTGATGAATATAAGTTATTTATTAGTTTTGATCATAAAAGCTTGATCAAACGATAAATCTGTGCAATAGTCCGAATTATAGGGAAATGCAATTTTGCACGTCCACATCTAAAGGGGGTAATAATGAAGGATCTTAAAACATTTTTCTCTTTAATGTCTCTGATGACTCTCTTTTTTCAAGATTCGTTGTCTGCCATTCATAATGACGACGACCAGGAAAATGGAAAAAACTTATTCGAATACAATCTTTACGATAGAAACCGTGACCGTCTTAGAGGACGTGGAGTATACGAGGAAGATCAACAGGCCTATCCGAATCAATATGATTATATTCAGCAACCAAACAGTGTGCGGGCAACCGACGGTCACTTCTTCGACAACAACCAGTAAATCATAAATTGGGAATGCTTTGAAAAATCAATGCATTCCCTACTTTTTTAGAATATTATCAAATAACAATTTTTCGTTATTATACCTATACGGCGCTTGAATATCCTTTGTAAGGAATCCCCGACAATGTATCGGGGTATTAGAACAGGTGTTTTTTGAGATGTTAATGGTGTTCAACTGTCGAGGTCGTTCATGCAGAGCTTTAATGATGTTTGCCAATCGGGCATACGAATGCCAAATGTATTGAAAAGCTTATCATTACATAATTTTGAGTTTAAAGGCCGCATAGCATCCGTTTTATAATCTTTGGTCAAAATACCTGACAATTGCGGTTTATTAAATTCAGGATTTCTTTTAGCTTGGATTGAAAAAATTTTATCTGCAAAATCAAGCCATGATGTCACGCCCTCAGAGGTTAAATGATAAACGCCGGAGCAATCATTTTTCTGATGAGGTATCTTTGCCAATATTTGAGCAGTGCATTCAGCTAGCATACGACTCCAAGTCGGTGCTCCTATTTGATCGGCAACAATATTTAATTGATCTTTGTTGCTTCCCAATTTAAGCATGGTCAAAAGAAAGTTTTTGCCACGAGCGCCATAAACCCAGCTTGTACGCAAAATTAAATGTTTACCGCCAATTTCTTGAATCGCCTTTTCGCCGGCAAGCTTCGTTTCACCATAAACATTCAAAGGATTTGGTAAATCATCTTCAAGGTAGGGTTTTGTTGATGATCCATCAAATATGTAGTCAGTGGAATAATGAATAAGCCACGCATCCAATTTCAAAGCTTCTTCAGCAAGCACACGGGCTGCATCTTTATTGATGGCCATGCATAATTCGGTTTCTTTTTCTGCTAAGTCAACTGCCGTATAAGCTGCAGGATTTACGATGATATCAGGTTTCAAATCTCTGACAAACTTTCTGATGGAATCGGGATTGGTTAAATCCATTTCGTCCTTATCGATTCCTATGACATTTCCAAAAGGTTGTAAGGATCGCTGAAGCTCATAGCCCACTTGGCCAAGAACCCCTGTTACTAGTATTTTTTTCATGAGTAGTAGTCTGCCATTTTAAATGTTTGTCCGATTTTATCTTTTGCCGAAACGAGTGGCTCTCTTCCATCAAGGGGCCAATGGATTGCCAAATCCGGATCATTCCATGCAAGGCAGCGCTCAGATTGTGGGTCGTAAAATGAAGTTGTTTTATAAAGAAAATCGGCACTTTTGGATAACACTAAAAAGCCATGGGCGAAACCTTCCGGGATATAAAAAGAGCGTTTATTTTGCTCACTTAAAAGAATTCCCACCCATTTTCCAAATGTTTTTGAAGATTTACGAAGATCAACAGCCACATCATAAACTTCACCTGATGTAACGCGCACAAGTTTGCCTTGTGGATTTTGCAGTTGGTAATGAAGACCGCGCAAAACATCTTTAGAAGATCTAGAGTGATTGTCCTGAACAAAATCGACATCAATGCCGGCTTCTTCTTTTAATTCTTTTTTATTATAACTTTCATAAAAAAAACCTCTATCATCCCCAAAAAACTTCGGTTCAATGATGATCAAATCTTCGATTGCTGTTTTTATTATTTTCATCTTAATTCCCATTTTCTGATCGTTATTTTTACCACAAAATCAGAATGCAAATCAACCCAAATCCACCAAAATCGTACCTATAATTTTTATATGGTTCTGATTTTTTTACCAGTGAGTCAGTGAGAAAGACATGAGATCAGTGAGACGTATTGAAATTCATTACCCCTCACTGTCCTCATGTCTTTCTCACTGTCTCACTGGTAAAAAAATCTCATTGGTGATAGAAATTAGTCGAACATGGCATTGACAAAGCTTTCCGGTTCAAAATGTTCCAGATCTTCCATCCCTTCTCCGACACCAATAAATTTTACAGGAATACCAAGTTGCTTTTGAATACTCAAGACAATGCCACCTTTTGCGGTGCCATCAAGCTTTGTCAAAACAATACCTGAAATTGGCGTGTATTTATTAAAAATTTTGGCCTGATCACAAGCATTCTGTCCGACTGTTGCATCAAGGATTAATAAAGTCTCGTGAGGTGCATTAGGGACAAGTTTTCTGCACGAACGCTTAATTTTTTCAAGTTCTTGCATGAGGTCAATTTTGGTATGTAACCGCCCTGCAGTATCAATGATGACAACGTCTGCTTTTCTTGCAATTGCTGCACTTAAGGCATCAAAAACAACGGCTGAAGGATCGCTTTTTGGAGCACCTTTTACGATGTCGATGTTGATTTTATTTGCCCATATTTCCAATTGATGGATGGCTCCTGCGCGAAATGTATCGGCTGCTGCAACTAAAACTTTTTTCCCCTCATCAGTCAATTTTTTTGCAAGTTTTGCAACCGATGTGGTTTTGCCATTCCCATTAACCCCTACAATTAAAATAACTGTCGGAATCTGATCTGCAACCGCTAATTGGTTTGATTTTATTGAAAGTTCATGGATCATCTCTTTTTTAAGAAATGCTAAAGCCTCATCAGGCTTTGTGTTCGGCTCTTTTGCATAGAGTTCTTTAACTTTTACAGTCAATTCTGCGGCAGTTTTTGCCCCAAGATCAGCCTCATAAAGCAGTTGCTCTAAAATTTCCAAAGAGTCAGCATCGATTTTACCTGCAAATAAAGAAGTTATTTTACTTCCTAAAATAGAGCGTGTTTTAACCAGCGCATTTTTAACTTTATCGTAGCTTGATTTAAAGAAGTTAAAAACCATAAAAAAACCTGAATTTAGTTGATAATAATAGGATTGTACCAGATAAAGAATATTGATACCACTTTTATGGAGTTTTAATGGATACACACGAATATCAAGCCAAAACCATCTTAAAAAAATATGGCGTGCCCATGCCGGAATTTACCGTTTTTTCAAATTTGGACCTCCTAAAAGAATATATTTTAACGTCGGGTTTAAAAGAAGCTGTTCTAAAAGTCCAAGTACATGCAGGTGGTAGAGGAAAGGCAGGCGGTGTGAAACTGGCAAGAAGCCCTGATGAGATGATGGACGTTGCAACAAAATTATTAGGCTTAAAAATTGTCAATAACCAAACCGGAAAAGATGGAATAGTAGCTCACCAGGTATTGATTTCTCCGTTGGTCAATTTTAAAAAAGAATATTACCTTGGAGCCGTGATCGATCGTGAAAATGCAAGAGGCGTTTTAATTGCATCACCGGAAGGTGGTATTGATATTGAAGAGGTTGCAAAAACAAACCCTGAAAAGGTCTTAAAATGGCCCCTTCCCGTTGACGGAAAATTAAGAACGTACGAACTTATCAAAATCGCTAAATTTATGGGATGGACAGGAGCTCTTTTAGATGAGGGTAAAAAAATTATAACAGCGCTTTCACGCGCCTTTGTTGAAACAGACGCATCCCTCTTAGAAATCAACCCTCTTGTTGAAACTGAAGAGGGTCATCTTATTGCCTTAGATGCTAAATTGAGCGTTGATGATAATGCCTTATTTCGCCAAAAAGAAATTGCATCTTTTTATGATAAAACCCAAATATCTCAAAATGATGCACTTGCAAAAGATTTTGATTTAGCCTATATCGGTCTTGATGGACAAATAGGCTGTATGGTTAATGGAGCAGGCCTTGCGATGGCAACCATGGACATTATTCATTATTATGGTGGCAAACCCGCCAATTTCTTGGATGTTGGTGGAGGGGCAAGTGAAGACAAAGTAAAAGCAGCTTTTAAAATTATTTTGGCAGATAAGGGTGTTAAGGCTATTTTGGTGAATGTTTTTGGCGGAATAATGAATTGTGCAACTTTGGCTGCAGGAATTGTAGCTGCGGCATCTGAAATTTCCTTGAAGGTTCCGTTGGTTGTTCGAATGGAAGGAACAAATGTTGAGGCAGGAAAAAAACTATTGGCCGACTCAAAGTTAAATATTAT
>JBBSJT010000010.1:0-33168 GCA_038257035.1 Chlamydiia bacterium | reverse complement strand
TGCAAAATTTTAGCTCCATTCAAAACAATTTTTAAAGCTTCTTCATAAGATAATCGCTCATAAAGCTCTGCATAGGGATTTTTTTTTGGATCATCATTAAAAACACCGGGAACATCCTTAAAAAATTCTGCAAAACTTGCACCAAGTGCGCAAGCCAATGCTACAGCCGTGGTATCGGAACCTCCGCGCCCAAGAGTTGTAATTTCACCGGTTTCACTCACACCCTGAAATCCTGCAACGATTGCAATTTTTCCACTTTCTAGACATCGATGGAGTCGATGCGGCCTGACATTGATAATTTTAGCTTCAGAATGATTATTACAGGTGATGATCCCCGACTGACTTCCGGTAAAACTGACAGCTTCCCCACCTTTTTTGGCTATTGCCATGGCAAGAAGAGCTATACTGATACGCTCGCCTACAGTAAGCAACATATCGTATTCTCGTCTTGGAGGATTAGAATTAACTTTGCGGCTAAGATCAATTAACTGATTTGTTGTCTCTCCCATTGCGCTAACAACGACAACAATTTTTTTGAATTGCTTGGCACGCTCAACAATAATATCGGCAATTTTATCAAAATGCTCGGGGGTTGCCACGGAAGCCCCGCCAAATTTCATTACTATTGTTTCCATTTTAATTTGCCTATTGGATTTTAGACTTTTTAGCATTAGAAGAGCTCTAGTTGCTCTAAAAAAATCTATTGAAAAACCAGAATAATGTAATTTTTTCAAGTCGTCAACTAAATCTTATTGCAATTTTTCACACCCTTCTGATACTCTTCATCTTTATAGTCTAATTTCCCTGCGAAATAACTGAACCGATCTAGACAAAAACAATTTATTGTAGAAAATGAGGAGTAACCTTTAAATGCCTAAAAACCCCCAATACGCCTGGAATGACAGCAAATATGTAGATGATGTCGAATTTCAGGAAAATGATGCCGAAGCTTTCAAAAGCTTGCTAGATAATAGCAGCGGCTCACAACCAAAAAAAGAAACGTTATACGTCCCCGGTACGATCTTAAAAGGTCGAATAGTAGAAATTACTAAAGACCACGTTGTTGTCGATGTAGGCCTAAAATCAGAAGGCCTTGTGCCTATGGAAGAATTTTCAGACCCATCCTTGCTTGTCTTGGACGGAGAAGTTGAAGTTCTTTTAGACCAACCTGAAGATGATAATGGTCAGATTGTACTTTCACGCGAGAAAGCAGAACGCACTCGTCAATGGGAATACATCCTTGAACATTGCGAAGAAGGATCTATTGTTAAAGGACGCGTTTTACGTAAAGTTAAAGGCGGGTTGATGGTTGATATCGGAATGGAAGCATTCCTACCGGGATCTCAAATCGATAACAAACGTATTAAGAATCTCGATGAATACCTCGGGAAAACTTACGACTTTAAAATTCTTAAAATCAATATCGATCGCAAAAATGTTGTGGTCTCACGCCGCGAACTTCTAGAAGCTGAGCGCATTTCCAAAAAAGCTGAACTTCTTGAAAATATCAACATCGGTGATATTCTTGAAGGCGTTGTCAAAAACATCACAGATTTTGGTGTGTTCCTTGATCTAGACGGAATTGACGGCCTGCTTCATATCACAGATATGACATGGAAGCGTATCAAGCACCCATCTGAAATGGTTCACCTTGGCGAAAAACTTGAAGTTAAAGTCTTAAGCGTAGATAAAGATAAAGGCCGCGTAGCTCTTGGTCTAAAACAAAAAGACAATAATCCTTGGGATCAGATCGAACAGAAATTCCCACCGGGAACAAGAGTGAAAGGGAAAATTGTTAACCTACTTCCTTATGGCGCATTTATCGAAATAGAACCTGGTATCGAAGGTTTAATCCACGTTTCAGAAATGTCATGGGTTAAAAACATTACAGATCCTAGCGAAGTCGTTAAAAAAGGCGATGAAGTTGAAGCAATCGTATTGTCAATTCAAAAAGAAGAAGGTAAAATTTCTCTTGGAATTAAACAAGCCGAACACAATCCTTGGGACGATGTCGAGAAGAAATACCCTGTTGGAACAAATGTTAAAGCAGAAATTCGCAGCTTAACTAACTACGGCGCATTCGTTGAGTTAGAACCAGGTGTTGAAGGACTCATCCATATTTCAGATTTAAGCTGGATTAAGAAAGTTTCTCATCCATCTGAAATCCTAAGAAAAGGCGACGTTGTTGACGCAATCATTCTTTCAGTTGATCGCGACAGCAAAAAGATCACTCTTGGCGTAAAACAACTTGGAAACAATCCTTGGGAATGCATTGAAAAAACAATTCCGGTTGGCTCACTTGTTAAAGGTAAAGTCAGCAAGATCACAGCATTTGGCGCATTCGTTGAGCTTGAAAATGGCTTAGAAGGCTTAATCCATGTGACTGAGTTATCTGATCAAGCATTTGGGAAAGTTGAAGATGTTGTTTCTAAAGGCGACGAAGTAACTGCTAAAGTTATTAAGTTAGATCCTGAACACAAGAAAATCGCTCTTTCAATCAAAGAATATTTGATCGATACAAACCAAGTTAACCGCGACGATATCGTTGTGACATCTTCTAAAAGAACTAAAAAAGAAGATCGCAAAGAATCTGATTCGGAATAACATTTGAGTCATTAAGACAACTTGAAACTTGGCTTTACACTTTTATTTAAGTGTAAGGCCAAGGTTTTAAAAAAATCCAAGTTGTTTTTCTCATTGAATTTTAAGAAGATAAATTAAAATTCAAATAATAAAAAGAAAGACATTTTCTTTATATAAATTTTTGGTTATAATAGGGTAGTGAATATCCAACAAGTATTAAATTTCTCGAAACATCTCCCATTAAGCTCAGAGGCAAAAGAATGAACAAAGATCTAATCGCAGTCTTTGAATATCTAGAACGCGAAAAAGGTATAAAACGCGAAATTGTCATTAGTGCAATTGAAGAATCCCTCCATGCTGCGGCTCAAAAAAGCATTAACGGGGCTGCAAATATCACAGTCACGATTAATCCCAAAACTGGCAATATAGATGTTTATTGCGAGAAAGAAATTGTGGATGAAGTTGAAGTGAGTGCTCAAGAAATTTCTCTTGAAGCAGCACGAGCCATTGACCCGGACTGCCAAATCGGTCAATTTCTTGATGTTATAGCCACTCCAAAAGATTTTGGACGTATTGCTGCACAAAAAGCACGTCAAGTCATCACCCAGAAATTGCGTGGAGCTGAACGAGATGTAATTTATGAAGAATATCGTCACCGTGCAAATGAACTTATTTCCGGCACGGTAAAACGTTTTGTACGCGGATCAAACATTGTTATAGATCTTGGGAAAGTAGAAGCTATCATGCCGATGAAGCATTATCCAAAAACAGAAAAATACAATATTGGTGATCGCGTTTTAGCCCTTCTTCTTGAAGTTAGCGATACAGAGGGTGGAGGCGCAGAAGTTATTTTAACACGCAGTCATCCAAATTTTGTCAGTCAACTTATGAGTCAGGAAGTTCCTGAAATTAACGACGGAACAGTTGTCATCGACAAAATTGTTCGCGAAGCCGGATATCGCACAAAACTAACAGTCCATACAACCGATTCAAAGGTTGACCCTGTTGGTGCATGTGTTGGAATGCGCGGTAGTCGTATTAAAAATGTGGTGCGCGAGCTGCACAACGAAAAAATTGATATTATTCCTTCATCCCAAGACCCTGTTGAACTGTTGCAAAACGCTTTGAATCCAATTGAAATTCGCAAAATTAATGTGAGTGAAGAGGATAAAACAATTGCAATCATTGTTGAAGATGAAGATTTTGCTGCCGTTATCGGTAAAAAAGGAATGAATGCAAGATTGAACAGTCAATTGATTGGTTACCATCTTGACGTTCAACGCATGGGCGATTACAATCGTGCCATGGCATTACAAAGAACAGAACTTGCCTCATCTGAAGATACAACCTTAGATGAGCCACTGACAGAAATTGAGGGTCTTAACAAATTAATATTTGAACATCTTGTCGCTGAAGGCTTTAACACGCCGCGAATGCTATTGACAGCATCTCCTGAAAAACTTGCTTCCATTCCGGGAATCAGCATTGAAACAGCAGACAAAATTTTAGAACAAATTAGAAAACAAAGGATGTAAGCATTGGCTAAAAATCTGAAACTTACCATAAAAAATACACAGATTGCCGAAGCCATCAACTTAGGTAGTTTAAAAAGCAAGCTTGCAAAGAAAAAAGAAGATGCTGAACTACCTATTGAAAAAGTAGATGACCCTGCAAAATTGGCGCCAAAGGATGAAGCTCCCCGTGCAAAAGCAAGATCGCGATCTGCTTTTTCAGAGGGTGCAACACATGAGAACAAGCTAAAATCTGATCCACAACAAACAGCTGAAAAAGCATCACCAATTGAAAATGAAGCGCCAGTGGAAACTCCACCTATTGTAGAGCCCGTTGTTGAAACCTTGCCCCCCATTACTCGTGAGCCGCAAGTAGAAATTGTCAAGGAAGAACCTGAAACGAAACCAAAACCTATGCCTGTAAAAAACTTGACAGCTGAAAAGCCAAGAGCCCCTTTTAAACAAAAACAATTAGAAAAACCGGTTCAAGCTGCAAAAGTTGAACCTGTGGCACCACCTGCCCAAAAAGCTCGGCCAAGAGCTATTATTCCAATGAGAAATATCAGGGAAGAGCACGCCGCTAAACAAGCTGCAAATCTTAAACCGTTAATTTCACAAGAACCAAAAGAGCCCTTCATCAAACTTGGACCAACCGGTCGTCACATGCGCGATTTGGCACCTCCACCAAAACCTGTGAAGCCACCCGTTGTAATTGCTGATCGTCAAAGCTCAAATCAAGCTCCAAAAACTGCTGAAAAAACGTCAACGACTGAAGCTGACAACAAGGCAAAGCCGAAAAATCGTCCGGGTGAGCCTGTAGCTGATGATAAAAACTTTAAAACGGCAAAAGCAAAAGAATTTCGCGACATTAAACCGACTCGTCGCGCCGACACAAATAAAGCATTTGATGTACGCGACAGACAAGGCTTAAAAGGTGATGATGAATCTTCCCACTGGCGTAAAAAACGTCATAAACATACAAGAGTCCAAGAAGACACAACAATACGCCCTACTTCCTTAAAAGTTAGAGTTCCAATCAGCATTAAAGACTTAGCTGTTGCAATGAAACTAAAAGCTTCACAGCTAGTTGCCAAACTCTTTTTACAAGGAATGGTCATGACTTTAAATGACTATTTGGATGATGAAGTTGTTTTACATATGCTAGGTGAATCTTTTGGATGCGAGTTAACAATTGATTCTTCTGAAGAAGAGCGTATCAGGATTACAGATAAGACAGTTAAAGAAGAAATTGCATCCTCAGATCCTGAAGATCAAATCATTAGGCCTCCTGTTGTCGCGTTTATGGGTCACGTCGATCACGGTAAAACAAGCTTAATTGACTTTATTCGTAAGAGTAATCGAGCAGCCGGAGAAGCCGGAGCAATCACCCAACATATTGGTGCCTTCCGCTGCAAAACCAAAGTTGGACCCCTTACTGTTTTAGATACACCTGGTCACGAAGCTTTTTCAGCCATGCGTGCACGTGGTGCCGATGTCACAGATATCGTCGTTTTAGTTGTTGCAGGTGATGAAGGTATCCGTCAACAAACAATTGAAGCTATTAATCATGCAAAGGCTGCTAAAGTAACTATCGTTGTTGCGATCAATAAGAGCGACAAACCAAACTTTAACGCTGAAACTGTATATCGCCAATTATCAGAACAGGATTTACTTCCTGAAGCTTGGGGTGGACAAACAATTACTGTAAACTGCTCTGCAGCTACAGGAGAAGGTATTCCTGAACTTCTTGAAATGTTAGCCCTGCAATCTGAAATCTTGGAACTTCGCGCGAATACGAAGGCACGTGCAAGAGGCACAGTATTAGAATCTGAGATGCATAAAGGCATGGGTTCTGTTGCAACTGTACTTGTACAAAACGGAACATTAAAGATTGGTGATTCCATTGTTTTTGGTCAAATGTTTGGCCGTGTTAAAACAATCCAAGATGAATTTGGCGCACAACTAGAATTTGCTCCACCTTCTGCACCTGTTGCAATTACAGGACTTTCAGGATTGCCTGAAGCCGGTCAAGAATTTATTGTTGTGAAGAACGAAAAAGAAGCACGTGAAATTGCTGCTGTTCGCTCTCAGGACAAGAAAGAATCTAACTTTGCCATGAAGAAAAAAGTGACAATGGAAAACTTGCTACAGCAATCTACTGTTGCTTCTAAGAAAATGTTAAACATCATTCTTCGTGCCGACGTTCAAGGATCATTGGAAGCTATTAAAGTTGGCTTACAAAAAATTGAGTCTGATAAAGCTGAACTTACAATTATTTTTGCAGGTGTTGGCGAGATTTCTGAATCTGATGTACAATTAGCTTCTGTATCAAAAGCAGTAATTATTGGTTACCATACACACATTGAAAGTCATGCTGAACAACTTGTCAAAGAACATGGCGTTGCTGTAAAATTACATGATATTATTTATCATGCGATTGATGATGTAAAAGCCTTAATGACAGGACTTCTTGACAAAATTGCCGTTGAAACAGAAAGAGGCAAGGCTGATGTTAGAGCAACATTTAAATCTTCTCATTATGGAATTATTGCAGGATGTTATGTAACTGAAGGCTTAATCAATCGTAATTACACGATTCGTGTCATACGCAACAAACAGACAGTCCATCAAGGATCAATTTCCTCGCTTAAACGCGTTAAGGAAGATGTTCGTGAAGTTGCTAAAGGGTTTGAATGTGGTATTATCTTAAATAACTTTGAGCTACAAGAAGGCGATAGTTTAGAAGCCTTTGAGTTGACTTACATCACTCAAACTTTATAAGGAGAAATTATGACAATCCAGCGAACAGATCGCCTTAATTCATTGTTAAAAGAAGTGATTTCCGAGGTCATCAGAAAAGATGTAAGAAATCCTCATGTAAATGAACTTGTCACGGTTACACGTGTAGACATAACAAAAGATTTGCATTATGCCAAAGTTTTTGTAAGCATCATTGGTGAGCCTGCTGTTAAAGCAGAAACAATAGCCGCGCTGCAATCTGCAGCAGGATTTATTGCTGTAACAGCCTCACGCAAAGTTGTTCTACGCTATTTTCCGGAATTGACTTTTAAACTGGACGATAGCGTGGACAATCACATGAGAATTGCCACTCTTCTTAACGAAATCAGTGCTGAAAAAAAAGCGCGTGAAGGAAAATCTGAAGTTGCCGATGATGATGCTGAAGATGCAAATGAGAACGCTAAAAATGATTCAACTGATGAGTGAAAATAAAGAACCTGCCGGAATCCTACTTGTTAACAAGCCGGCAGGAAAAACTTCTTTTCATCTAGTAGCTGTTTTAAGAAAGATCTTAGGTGTAAAAAAAATCGGCCATGCCGGCACCTTGGATCCTTTTGCAACAGGCGTAATGGTCATGCTGATTGGGCGTGAATACACAAAACTTTCAGATAAACTTCTAACGTCTGATAAAGAATACGTAGCTGAAGTGCGTTTGGGTCAAGCAACCGATACTTACGATTGTGATGGTGAGATTCAAAAAGAATCTGATTTCATTCCAACTCTTGCGGATATTGAAAAATCCATTGCCTATTTCCAAGGTGAAATTGAACAAATTCCACCTATGTTTTCTGCCAAAAAAATCAATGGCCAAAAACTCTACGATCTTGCACGTAAAGGTGAAACCGTCGAAAGAAAACCTTGTAAGGTTACCCTGAAGACAGAAATCCTTGAATATAACTATCCTCACCTATCAATCCGTGTAAATTGCTCAAAAGGCACCTATATCCGCAGTATTGCGTATGACCTTGGGGAAATGTTAGGATGTTTCGGGCACTTATCTCAACTGCAAAGATCAGCTAGTGGTCCCTACTTGCTCGAAAACTGCATGGATGGTCATTTATTAGTCCCCTCCACGATTGACAAAGAGATTGTCAAATCCCGCCTCATCACCACCCAAGTGTAGATATTTTACCACAGAGCACGCAGAGGACAAAGAGAGAATAACAAAGGCGTTCGAGACATTTCTACAATTACCGTCTCCTATTTTACTGGAAAGTTAAAATTTACAGATTGCCCTGTAGCGTAGGTACAACAGAATATACAAAATGAAAAAAATGTAGACCTTTACAATCTATAATAATTTCGATTTTTTACAGGATATGCACGATTGCTGCGCGGCATGATAAGCAGGATAATATTTACCTCCTGAATTACTGAAGGTTGATATTATCCTGTTTATCATGCCGCGCAGCGATCGTGCATATCCTGTAAAAAATCAGAGATGTTTGCTATATTAGCATTCCTAGGTTTTACTTTCAGTAGCACCAGTATACAACTCAACTTTTGTTCTCGAGAGAAGGTAAAAGGTATAATTGCCTTAGTTTGCCTTTTTTCTATCTTCTTCTCTGTGAACTCTGTGCTCTCAGTGGTTAAAAAAACTGAAAATTTCTTAGAATTTCCAGATGGGGGCGACTCCCATTTTTTGGATAAAAAATCGGGAGCAAACAATAAGCTCTTTGCTAAAACAAACACCAAATGGCAAATGATCAGTTTCCAAACAGCGTGTCATATTTTGAATATACAATGTTTTTACTCCGAATTTTAAAAAAATTGAAGCCGAACAGATCATGGCTTCTATTACTTTAGGGATAGTGCAGCTTGTAAAGTTGTGTAATTTCTGCTTTTTAATTAATCTTTCATGGTTTGGATAATACTGAACAAGGCTTCCGGGAATAATTTTTCTTGTCATCACAAGCCATTCAGCTTTTTCTGTTAAATCATCCCCTATTTTTTGAACATCCACAACAGAAAACTTAAATTCTTTTTTGGTCTTTAACAAGCTCTCATAATGGTTTATGCTTAAATTGGCCGGCTTCCAAACAATGACATGCGTTTCACCAAGCCTCTTTTTAGGGAATCTAAGAAATTGATTTTTATAAATTTCCCCGATATTATTAGGTAATGATTTCCAGGCAAACTCATCATCAAATGCTGCTGGATTTTGTGCTCCAAAATAATGTTTCCAATCCTGCGGATTGAAAGTCATGTTTCGGTAAATCACAAATTTTAATAGCCCAGGATCATTTACTAAAACACTCACTTTTTTATTTAAAGTGGCAACTCTTAAAATTTCTAAAAAATGTAAATTAGAAAAAATTTCTAAAATTAATTCCTGCGGAAAAACATCAGTAAATACATCTTGTTCATTTACCCGTAAAAGGGAATCATCAGCAAAAGCCACATCTCTTGATCGTATCATGAGAATTTCCATATGGGGCTCAATCCAAGTTTGCAATTATACAGAGCAAGTCCAATATGAATTTGAGCTGGTATGCCCACATGAGGGTAAGCATCAAAATCGACACTTAAAGGCACTCCATGCCATTGATCATCCGGTTCATAGATTTTGGAAGGTGGCTCAATGCATCTTGCTACATTGCCTCCATCAAATATTTTAGTTTCAAATTTTATAAATGTTGTAGAAATAGCAATGAATGCTTCTAATACAGTAGGAATGGCACAAACCTGAAATATAGATTTTGGAAGTTTCTCAACTATCTTTGCATGCTTTGAAAAATCTTTTGTCGGACTATCCTTTAAAATTTTTCTCGTCATCACTAACCATTCAGATTTTTCAGATAATTGGTCAGCAATGTTATCAATGTAGGAAATTTTTAATGGGACATGAAAATTATTATTTTCTTTTAGAAGCCTCAAGTATTTGTTTAAGCTTAAACCGGCCGGTTTCCAAACAATGACATGTGTTTCACCAAACTTTTTTTCTTCAGTTTCTAGAAACTGACTTTTAAATACAGCCCCAATAGTAATTGGGAGGGATTTGTAGGCGATATCATCATCATCAAACTTCAAGACTTCATTACCAAAATGAGTTTTCCAATCTTGCGGATTAAAGGTCATGTCGCGGTAGATCACTCTTTTTAATAATAGAGGGTCTTTTACCAAAAGATTAAACGTTTGACTTACTGTAGCAAAATTTAAAAGCTCTCTAAAATGAAATGTAGCAAAAATGTCGGTAAGAATTTCAGGAAGCAACATGGTGGTAAGCAATTCAGGAGGTGAAGTATCAGGCTCCTTAACTATATCAACAGGCATTACGACAAAAGCCATCTCCCAAGATCTGATCATACACTATCTCCTAAAATTGAGCCGATAATACCCCCGAAGGAACCTTCCTGTCAATATTTACTGCTGCAACTTATATAATGTTATTTGGTTGATATTTCTTTTGGAAATAGCTAAGATATGACCATTAATACAGATTAATTAAATGAAAATCATTCGCGACATCACACATTTTAAGCCAGATTTTCAACCTATATCGCTGACGATTGGCAGTTTTGACGGGGTTCATTTAGGGCATCAATTTCTTTTAAATCAAGTAACATCGCTTGCAAAAAAGAAGCATGGCGAATCCATTGTTGTTACTTTCGAGAATCATCCAAGAGCATTTTTAGCAAAAAATCATCAATCAATCTATACTTTACCCCATAAGCTTCAACTTTTAGAAGAAATGGAAGTTGATAATGTTGTTCTTTTCAAATTCAATGAGGAATTCAAGGAACAAAGTGCAGAAAATTTTTTGACAGAGTTACATGAAGCAATCCCCTTTTCGAATCTTATTTTAGGCCATGATTCAAAACTTGGAAGGGATCGACAAGGAACAGAAGAAGTCATCAATGCCACTGCAAAACAGCATGGATTCAATATCGATTATATAGAACCTTTAGAACTTAACAACCAAGTCATCTCAAGCACCCTTATACGTTCTTTTATTCAAAAAGGCGACTTAAAATCTGTTGAAAACTTGCTTGGAAGAAAATACTCTATTCTAAATCAAGTAATCAGGGGTACGTCTCAAGGAAAAAACTTAGGTTTTCCGACTGCCAATTTGAATGTTTCAGAGCTTGCACTACCGCCGTTTGGCGTATATGCTGTTTTAGCAAAAGTTGATAATCGATTGGAAAAAGCTGTTGCGAATCTGGGTTTTGCACCTACGATGCGACAAGATAAAATTCCAATACTCGAAATACATTTACTAGAAAGCCAAGAAGATTTGTATGGTAAAGATTTAAACGTCATTTTTTATGAATTTCTTCGTCCGGAAAAGCACTTTGCAACAATCCAAGAACTTCAAGCACAAATCGCCCTCGACATCCAACTCACCCTCCAAATCCTACAGACCTTATAACTTTACTGAATTAAGGCGTTATTTCCCAAACGTAATGAAAAAGTAAAATTTGGAGTGCTGTAACTCTGTTACAGCTTTGTTTTCAGCCTGACTCTGGCAGGCTGTCAAATCGGCAAAGGTGATTTATAGTGTGGAGTTAAAATCGACAAAAACATGCTAAAGTTAAATCAGACCTCCAAAAATCGCCAAGACAATTTAGCAGCCTGCCAGAGTCAGGCTGAGAACAAAGCTGTAACAGAGTTACAGCACTCCAAATTTTACTTTTTCACTAAGTTGGAACGTTTAGCTTAAAAAACCCGTAAACACCGTTAAATTAAAACTGACCTACAGAATGTCTTTTAGGCCAGGATTTCGAAGAGAAACCAGATTCTTCTTTCGGTTTCATCGATAAAAACCTCTAAGAGGCTTGCTGTTGCCACATCTTCATACTTATCACAGACTTTATGAGCCGCACGCATATTTGCTAATACTTTTTGATTGTCTTTTAAAAGATGCGACATCATTTCTTCAGGCGATAAAGAAGCTTGATCATCATCCTTAATCGTTTGCAAACGACCAATATGACCAATAGAGCAGATAGTTAAACCACCAAGCTTTCTAACGCGTTCTGCCAAAACATCGATCGATGCAAAAATCTGATCGGCATGTTCATCTAACATAATATGATAGTCGCGAAAATGAGGCCCAGACATATGCCAGTGAAAATTCTTGCACTTAACATATAAGGCAAAAGCATCAGCAACAAGTGGGTTAACACTTTTCGCTATTTCATGACGTCCTTTTTCACTAAGATCACTTGGCACTCTTAGCTTTGCCGATACTTGTTCTTTTTGTAAGTTAACTGGTTTTTTAACCTTGTTTGTTGCTGCCATAACTACCCCTTTATAACATATCTTTAAATTGCTTTTCACATCACAAACTATATATTGTCAATATTTAATTTTAGTTTGATAGAGTATTTACGTAAGGTTTGAGCTGTATAATTGCCGGAAATAATCGTTCACGATTAATGATGATTTTCTTTAGGGGTTTTGAATGTTTGACAAATTCCAAAATAGCGCGATCGTTAAGTTTTTTGCAATTTTTAAGATTAATAACTTCAAGAAAATTGGATTTCACAGCAATCTCTGCCAAGATTCCATCAGAAATTTGGCAGTTTTGTAAGTTAAGATACATTAAATGCTTCAAACTTCTTGTTATTTCGTAAAAACCTGCATCCCCAATATTTTTGCAATCCGAGCAATCAAGCCCTGTAATTTGAGGACTAGTATTTACAATTATTTTAAATTCTTCATCGTGAATCTGAGGGTTTCTTGAAATATTTAAATCGGTTAAGTATTTAAGCTTAGAGAGCATTCCAAAAGCCTTGTAGTCAAGCTGCATGTTGTCAATTAAACTTAAAGACTTTAAACCACTAAACTTATTTAAGATGCGGCTTAAATTCATCTCATTTAACCAATTACAGGAAGAAACGTCTAACTCTAAAAGATTTGGAACATCCATTATTTTTTCACTAAATTTATTAGACATGCTTATGTTTAAATGGATCAGCTGAGGACATTGATTGACCACATGACTAAATTCATCAGATTCAATTAATGCCCCACTTACAATTAAGTGAGTAATCAAAGAATTCACCTGATTAAAAATCGTCATCGAACTTTCTTTAAATTCCAAAAATTCAAAAGCTAAAAAATTAATGCCGGTTTCTTGAAATTTCAACCCATAAAATAAGCCATTAATATAACTATAACAGTAATGACGCAAAATTAACCATTTGTCACCATGTGCCTGAATAAGCATGGGAAGAGCTGTATCTTGATTGATATAACGTTTTAAAATGTCTTCGCAATTCATCGACAACTGCTCAATTCCAAATCGGTTAATTTGATGACGCATAGTGATTATTTCGTCACTCTTTTTTTTCCAAAGATCGGCAGACTCCCCTGTTTTAACAAATTCCAACATCATCTTGAAAGTATCCAGAGAAACATCATCTAACAACAGTTTATTTGATTTCCGCTCAAAGCATTCATGTCGGATTAAATTTTGCATATAAAAGCTTGATGCAGAAAACAACAAACTATTGACTTGAAATCCATTAGCTTCAACTTCCACTATCAAATCCAGTGGCAGATAAGAATCTAAAACGGAAATATGCTCCTGAATTTTCTTTTGGATCTGTTTGATATCCTTCATTTCCAAGCGGTTCTCGAAGGATTTTAAGGTTAAAGATTTTAAAAGTTCTTGCATCACAAATGAATGCTTCAAGCTCCAAGTTTCATCATCTGCGGCAATTTTAAAAAAGGAAAGAAGATTTTCAGGGTGGGAAATAAGCCTTTGCAATAGCTCTTCATCGGTCAGGCTATCTTTATAGACTTCCAAATGTATTGGTAAAAGGGCCGGCATTTCCATAAATCATCCTTTGTCAAAGAATAATTATTACCTTAACATACTCATGCACTTTCGCCTATTTTTTTTTTACAAGGGATACAGATAAAAATTATGTAAGAATTTAACCCAATAATCGATCTTCCAAATCGCCAGGTCGATTTGAGCAACAAAGGGGAGCCAGGTCTCCGCACTCCAAATTAGCAAATTCTATTTCATAAAAGGATGAAAATGAAACAACGCATTCGCATTCGCGGCTTCTGCGAATAATACTAGAGAGTGAAAATGGAATATTTTTGAGCAGATTTTTTGATAAATTTCGAGGGCCTATGTGTACACATGGCCCGAGAGATTTAGCAAGAAAGATGCCAAAAAGAAACATTTTCTAGTACAAATCGTATTCCAACAAACGTGAATCGATGCCGCCATTGCTGAGGACATAGCGTCTTTTTGCAGCAAGGCCAACTTCTTTTGCAAGGTCTAGATTACCAGTCAATACAAAGCCTCGTGCGGGTTTTGCAGTTTTTGTTTTCATAAACTCGCCAATTGCACGGTAAAGCCTGCTTAAATCTTCTAAATTGTCATTCAAACGTTTACCATAAGGCGGGTTTGACATCACCATTGTTGGTGGAACAGGAGGCATGGCATCGCGAACATCATTAGGAACGACTTCAATCGCTTGTAAAAAGCCTGCCCCACGTAAATTGATTTTAGTCGTCTGGATGGCAACCTTGTTGATATCGCTGCCAAAAATAAGCCCTTTTTGCAATGGAATTCTTTTTTGGTCGATCTCTGCTCTCATTTTAAGCCAATCTTCCATTTTAAAATCAGGAAGGGATGTAAATCCCCACTGCTTTCTTAGGTATCCCGGAGCAGTCTTTGTTGCAATCAATGCAGCTTCAATTAAAATTGTTCCAGAACCGCAGCAAGGATCATAAAGAACTTCATCCCCCTTGTAGCCTGCCATCATTAAAATGGCTGCTGCCAAGGATTCTTGTAAGGGTGCATCAACAGAATCTTGTCTGTAGCCGCGTTTATACAATGGTGTGCCGGAGGTATCAAAGCTAATAATTGCTTGATTTTCATGAATAAATAAGTTGAGCTGAACATCGGGTGATTGTACGTTGACATCCGGGCGCTCGCCACGCTTTTCACGCAACTGATCGCAAATGGCATCTTTAACAACCTGTGCGGCAAATAAGCTGTTACGAAGATGTTTGTGACTTACATTTGCATCGATCGCAATTGTTTTGCCGGTAGGAATGTAACGACTCCAATCAATTCTGTTGGCCCCTTTATAAAGCCCTTTTTGATCGTAACAGAAAAAATCGGTTAAGGGTAATAAAACCCTTCCTCCGATACGGCTCAAATAATTGATCTTGTAAATATCTTCTAAATTTGGTGCATCGACATGTACGCCACGAAAGCCAATTTGAGTTTTTAAGTAGCCAAAGCTGTTAAGTTCCAGTGCCAATAACTCTTCTAGGCCAGCTGAACATGTAATAAATAGGGGCATTTTTAACCTTTTATAAGTGGTGCATGAATTCAATCACGTCGCCGTCTTGAACAATATAATCTTTTCCTTCAGAGCGCAATTTACCGACTTTTCTGGCGCCGGCTTTTCCTTGGTAAGCTACCATGTCATCAAATGAGACAACTTCTGCCCTGATGAATCCTTTTTGAATATCTGTATGAATTTTTCCGGCAGCTTCAGGAGCTTTTGTGTTAAGGCGAATAGTCCAAGCTCTTGTTTCAATTTCCCCGGTTGTTAGGAATGTCATCAGCCCTAACATAGAAAATGATTCTCTGATCAATCTTTGCAAACCTGATTCTTTAAGACCCAAACTTTCAAGAAATAGTTGACGATCTTCTTCTGTTAATTGGGAAATTTCCTCTTCAAGTTTTGCACAAACAGGAATTACACGGTTGCCTTCAGCCTCTGCGTATTCGCGAACGCGCTTCACATACTCATTTTCCATTAAAGGCAGATCATTTTCAGAAACATTGGCAATATAAAGCACTTTCTTTTCTGTGAGGAATGGGTAAATCTTGATGAGTTCTTTTTCTTCTTCGTTTAATCCTAATGAGCGAACAGATTTTCCTTTATCCAAATGATCTTTGACTCTGGTTAGAATTTCAATGACAGGGCCGAGTTCTTTTTTTGTCTTTACTTGTTTTTCAAGGCGCTGAAGCACATTTTCAACAACTTGTAAATCTGCAAGGCATAACTCTAGATTGATTACCTCAATATCTTCGATCGGATCAACTTTTCCTGAAACGTGGATGATATCATTGGAATCAAAACAACGTACAACATGAACAATCGCATTGGCCTCGCGGATATTTGCAAGGAACTTATTTCCTAGCCCTTCACCTTTTGATGCACCTGCAACAATACCTGCAATATCAACAAATTGAGTAATGGCATAGATCAATTTTTTACTACCCGACATGTCGGATAAAACTTTTAAACGCGGATCATACACTTCAACATCGCCAACATTAGGTTCAATTGTGCAAAACGGATAATTTTCAGCAGGGATTGAAATGGATGTCAGGGCATTAAATAGAGTAGATTTTCCAACATTTGGCAATCCGACAATACCACAATTTAATTCGGCCATAAAAACTCTCATTTGTAGAAGATTTAAAGACTATAGCATACACCAAAAGCTAATAGCTTTCAATAGAATCTTGCTGAACAATGGAGTTAGAAAATTATGCATGCGCTTGTTAAAGTTTTGTGTAATTCAAGGGTTTTAATAATTTCATCTGAACGTCTAAGATATCTAGCCTCTGCTAAGGCTGTATTTCCACGTGAATTGATGCAATCACTTGCCGCACCATTATCTAAAAGAAGCTTTACGCAATCAAAACCATAATTATTGATAACTGCATGATGTAATGGTGTAGCTTTCCAAATATCACATTCATTTATGTCTAAACCTTTTTTAAGATAAAATTCTATCAATTCAGGGGTATTTGCAAAATGGAGAGGTGATCTTTCCCTTCGGTCTTTTACATTAATATCCGCTCCTTTTTCAATCAAGAGCATTGCAATTTCAGGATTTTTTGCAAAATGTAAGGCAGTTCTTCCCCAGTTGTCACTCATCTGCACGTCTGCACCATTTTCAATAAGAAGCTTTGCTACTTCAAAAGATTTTGCAAGGTGTAAAGGCGTCATATTGTCTGAATTTTGGCAATTAATATTTGTTTTTTGTACTAGCAATTCTTTTAATAATTGATAGTCATTTTTTTTAGAGGCCAAATGTAAAAAAGCATTTCCATCACAATCTGGAGTGTTTACATTAATTACAGCTCCTCTTTTTAAAAGAAAATCTAGGTTAAGTTTTTTTTTATAGGCACACAAAAGGGCTTTCTCACCAAGGATCACCGTTTCTTCACTAAATTCTTCTTGATTTTCTTCTAACATAACTTCAACTTTTTGATTTGCAATAAACGAAATTGGATCTTCGGCACAATTAAAAACATACACATTGGTTAGAATCTTAAATAAATTATGGCCTTTCAAATTTTTTAAGACATGTATAATGTTTTCAAAATTATTTTTTTCTTCAAGTTTAAACACGCGATTAATCCAATGAAACTCCTTAAACATTTTTTTTATAAAACTATAAGAAGCTTCGACATCATAATTCGAAATTTTCCTTGCAATACCTAACTTTTTTTCTCTTTGAACGACATTGATGTCTCCATGCTTTTTGGCATTTCTATTGACTTCGCAAAAAGTATTGAGATCTTTAAAGGGTAGAAAATTTAATATTAGTTGAATGGTTTCTTCCAAGCCTGGTAATGAAGTGGATGGGTATAAAGTCCTTTCAATACGTATATGAAGCGCATTAATTTTTTTCATCTTCTCTAGGTTAGTTAAAGACGAGAGGGTTTGAAACGCATTTTTGGAGGTTTTAAATATCGATAAAATTATAAAATCCATTTTATCAATTAATTCTTCTTCTACGCGAACATGTTGCGCATTAATTTTTTTTAAGTATTCATAATTAATTAAAGAAGAATCAAATTCTTTTTGTAAGTTTTGGTGTATATGTCGGCAAATTTTTAATATTTTATCCGGATCTTGCAGATTTAAGGGCTTGAAGTTTAGATCAATGATTTTTTCTATTTTTTCAAGTGTCGTAAGTGCTGTTTCTGACTTTTCATCTAATTCAACGACCTCATAAGTGCGGCAATGTAAATCTATATCGATATCGTAATATTTACCTTGAATCGGCAACCAGTTATTATTATTTACTTCCATGTAACGCTCCTATTAATTTTAATAAGTATACAACTTTAAAACCATTATCGCAATAATAACAAATTAAATCATTTCTTTTATCTAAAATATTTATTTTTTTATTTAGGGTAGGGTTTTTAGATCCTCCCTAATTGTAGCCAAAAGGTACAATTTTACGGTAAAGTGTTAAGGAATTTAGTAGGTTAGACATTTTTGGCGGTGACTGTCGCCGCACTTTAAAAGCTGTATAATTTTTAGAATTAAACCTTAAGATGATGATAATTGTCCTAAAAGCCCCAATAACGGTTAAGGTATTAAAAAATTACGCAGTCTGTGGTTAATGTTTTACGTTTTTCTAGCAATCTGATAATTTCATCCGAGCTTTTCAAGTTTTTAGCCTCTTGCAATGCTGTATATCCACGTGAATTGATAGAATTGATGGCCGCTCCATTTTCTAAAAGTAATTTTACACAAGTATAACCATAATCCCCTATCACTGCATGATGCAAGGGGGTCCATTTCGAACCATCGCATTGATTGATGTCTAAACCTTTATCAAGATAAAACTTAATCATTTCAGGTGTTTTTGCACTATGCAGAAGGGATCTTCCAAAAGTGTCGTTCTTATTTATATCCGCACCGCTTTCAATAAGAAGAGTTGCTATTTCAATGGTTTTGGCGTAATGCAAGGCCCTTTCCCGGTTAATGCCTTTCCAATCTACGTCAGGCTTTTGAGTTAATAATTTTTTTACCATTTCATAATCATTTTTTTTAACTGCTAATTGTAAAAAACTGTAGCGTTGGTCATTTATTGAGTTTGCATTAATTTTAGCGCCTCTATTTAAAAGAAAATCTAATGGTAAATTTTTTTTATAAGCTTCAATAAGTGCCCACTCCCCAAGTTTACCCTCCTCCTGCGACAAATCTTCCATTTTTTTATCTAAAGATTCTTCCTTTTTTAGTGTAGAAACCAAGAGAAAAAGATGGTCATGCCATCCATCACAAATGAATTTGAATAGCTCGTAGTTCTTCAAGTTATTAAAATGGATTATAATATTTTCAAGAGTAACGGTAACACTTTCTTCGTTTCCGTAAATTTGGTAATGATAAAAATCTTCGAAAATTTGCTTAAAAAAAACATTTGAGCTTTTTGCATCACATCCATTGTGCCCTAACTCTTTTGCTCTTTTGTTAATATCAATTATCCCATGCTGATTTGCATGTCTATTAACTTCACAAAAAGTAATAAGATCTTTAAAAGGTAAAAAATTTAATACAAGTTGAATAATCTCATCCAAAATTTGCAATGAAATTGAGGGGTATAAAGCTCTTTCTATGCGAATATGAAGAGCGTTAACTTTTTCCATGGTTTGGGAGTTAAACAAACAATTATATTCTTTTTGTAAGTTTTCACACATATGTCGGCAGGTTTTTAATACTTTGTCTGATTCTTGAAAGTTGAAAGGCTTAAAGTTTAGTCCAAGAATTTTTTCTATTTTCTCAAGTGTCATAATTGCAGATTCTGTTTTTTCATCAAGCTCTACAACTTCGTAAGTGCGGTAATTTAGATCTATATCAATATCGTAATATTTACCTTGAATCGGAGACCAATTATTATTTAAATCCATGTAACGCCCCTATAAATTCAAATAATCATACAGCATTAAATCAATTGTTTCAACAACTAAATGCTTGAAATTACTTCTACAAACTAGATCGATCAAAGCTTCAATTAAAAGTTAGTGCACTTAAACTGTCCTAATTTAGAAACACCCCCGCTTAGAGGGTAGTTGAAGCCTTAATGAGCCTTTCATGATCTTTAAGAACTTTAACAACCTCTTTATAGCCTGCATATTTTTCTGCATACTTTTTGTTTATATCTTCTCTTTCCATTCGGTTTTTTGCTCTACTAGCATTGTGTTTGGCCTCTCTTATGGGTGAGTACCCATCATCAGCAGAAATGTCTGTTTTTGCACCGTTATCTAAAAGAAGCTTTGCAATGCCCCCTGTCTTAACACAATGCAAGGGAACCTTACCAAGGCAATCGACAATATTAGGATTTGCACCATTGACTAGGAGTAATTGAATTAGTTCAAGATTTTTGGATTTGGCGGCAATATGCAAAGGCGTCCTATTATCCCAATCCAAACAGTCCACTTCAGCTTTATTTTCCAATAAATATTTTGCAAAAGCAGCATCGCCTTTTTCTATACTTAAATGCAAAAGAGTTTCGTTTGGGTATTTCTTGCTATCGGAAGAATTTACATTAATTTTAACCTCTCTCTTTAAGAAAATTTCAAGTGACGATGAAAAATAATAAGCGTGCCAAATTTGCTCATCAAAATTTTCCATAGACTCACTTTCTAGTGAATTATTTTTTAGATCTATCGTCTCAAATTCAAAAAAATTTCTTAAATTTAAGAAATAAGGGTGATGAATCAGTCTTCCGGAGAATATGTGAAGTAAATCTGCTGTTTCTATGTACCTTAATTTCTTCAAAGTCTCTTTAAAGTCGTAACCTTTTTCTGAATTATAACAAATGTATTTATCCAGGATAGGTTTAATATACTCTTTAGATTCTTTAATTTTTTTATCATCTCCAATTAATTCACAATAAAGCTTTTCCACTTTTTTCTTTAAAACTTCAAAATATAATGTTTCCAAGTGACGATTAGCCTTTGTTGCATCCAGGGATGCTAAATCAAAGCCACATTTTTTTGCTCTTTGCAAAAGGATAACATTACAATGTATATTAGCATTCGAATTGACACTTGAAAAGGCGTGAATATGTTTTATAGGTAGATAATCTAATATTTTTTGTATGCAATCACAATCTACCGGTAAGGAAAGAATATTATTACCCTGGTTTACAACGATGCTAAAAGAATTGCTAGTGTTTACTTCCATGTAAAATTCCTATTATTTGTTATTTGTTATTTTGATAAGATTCAAGATAATCGACAATATCTTCAAAATGGTTAAATCCGCCTTTAGAATATAATTTAGCCAAGTCTAAGGCAGTCCTTACTTGTCTCTCAACAGCATCTACATTCACTCCATTTTCAATCAGTAACTTAACGATTTCCACGCTCTTTGCATAATGCAAGCAAGTTCTTCCTTCAGAGCAAATAAGATCAACCCTTGATCCTTGTTTCAAAAGTAGCTTTACCATATCAGTTTTATCAAACAATACGGCTTCGAATAGTGGGTTACTAGAAAAAGAATCCAAACAATTAATATCGGCTTTATTTTTCAATAAAAAATCAGCAAAAAAGCAATCTCCTTTTTGTGCTGCCAAATGCAGCAAAGTTTTTCCAGAGCTAAATTTAGCATTAATATTAATGAAATTAAACCCTCTTTTCACCAAAATTTCAGAGGAGATTCCCCTATAGTAGGCTGTTCTTGTATCTCTTTCGAAAAGTTTCAGGGTTTCTTCATTAAGTTGTGGCTGGGCTAAACATTTTTTCTCGTGTGCATCAATAAAAATTTTTACCATTTTATAACGGAGGGAATAAAATATTTCTTTAGTGTAGATATATAATAAATCTTTATGGCTCAAGTTTTGTAATTTTTTTAATGTTTTTTCAGAATCAATTTTACTTTCAAGATCAGTTTGAATGCATGTTGTAGGGATTACCTTTTTCGTTTCATATAGCGCTTTAACCTGGTTGTACAAATCTTTTAAGTAAACATGAGGTTGTGCTGGATATAAACAATCAAGCTCTATCTTTTTAGGATCGAAACCAGCCTCTTTTGCCCTGTTTAAGATGACAATGTCTGCATTCATTTTTGCGTTCTTGCACACTAGAGAAAAGGCCATGACACCTTCTGTAGGCAAGTAATTGATCAAAGTTTGAATGCAATCATTATCTATGGGTAGTGATACTGATGGAGCTTTAAAAACCTGATTTATATCGGTACAAAACGAATTGCTATTATTTACTTCCATGTAAAACTCCTATTATTTTTTAATATCATACCTTATTAAAACAATTATTTCAACGGATACTTATCAAAAACAGAATAAGTGATATTTTAACAACAGAGGTACAGGGTTCTAAATAGAACAAGAAGTTACACTCTATGCTTTTTACTCATATCGTCCCCGTGAACTCTCTTGATCTCTGTGGTTAAAAATCTACCCAAGTCATCTACAAATAATTTATATGCTATTATTTTACCAATTATGGTATAATGAGATATAGAAGCTAATTGACTAGTATCCTCTTTCCATTCTTTTCAAAAGGATTGTACTTATGGGCGAAAAAACCGAAAAAGCAACGCCTAAAAAATTGCGTGATGCCAAGAAGAAAGGCCAAGTCGCAAAATCCCAAGATCTACCCTCAGCCTTTACATTTATAGCCTCAATTGCAATAATTATGGCTATGGCTCCGTTTTTATTTAACCAGCTTGGCGGCTTCATTACCAGTGCATTCAACTTAATTCCAAAAGGTGATTTGGAAGGGACTGTTTCACAACTTTTTGCCCAGGCGGTAATCGTAATCTTCCTTGCCAGTATGCCGGTTTTAGTAGCAGTTTCAATAATTGGCGTTGTCATTAACTTTCTTTCTGTCGGCCCAATGCTTTCATTTGAAGTCTTCAAATTCGATATTAAAAAATTTGACCCAATTCAGAATCTTAAAGCAAAATTTAAGCTAAAAACGTTGGTTGAACTCATTAAATCGATCTTAAAAATTTCTATTGCCGCCTGGTTGATTTATGGAGTGATGTATAATAGTGTTCCTACCTTGATTAAGGCAGTTTCCATGCCAATGGCTTCATCGTTAGTTATTTTCTACTACTTTTTAATGGAAGTTGTGGTAAAGGTAGGGTTGTTTTTCATTATCGTCGCAGTCGCCGATTTTGTGTACCAGAGAAAGAACTTTGCGAAAGAAATGAAAATGGAAAAATTTGAAGTTAAACAAGAGTATAAGAACAGTGAAGGTGATCCGCATATTAAAGGTAAGAGAAAGCAGATTGCACAAGAAATTGCGTATCAGGATGGTCCGACAGCCGGTGTAAAAAACGCGCAGGCAATTGTTACTAACCCGACCCACCTGGCAATTGCTGTAGGTTATGAGCAGGGCGTTGATGCCGCACCTTATATTTTAGCCAAAGGAAAAGACATTTTGGCAGAACGAATTATTAAAATTGCTGAACAAAATGAAATTCCTATTGTGCGTAATATTAAACTTGCTCACAGTTTATTTGACCATGGCGAGCTTTATGAATTTATACCGGAAGATAGTTACGAGCCACTTGCAGAAATTTTGCGTTGGATAGCAGCACTTGACACAGAAACACAATATGAATATTCTGAGCACCCAGAGTATGAATAAGGAAATTGGCTGAATTGAATAAGAAAATTATAGTTGGAGTATAATAAATGCTAGAGTGGTTAACCAAAATTCTGGATGGAATTTCTTCGCGTATTGGGGGGGAAAGATCCCTTGCCAATATTTCAAGAGGCAGTGATGTTGCCTTAGCAGTGATCATCATCGGGATTCTTGCGATGATCATCCTCCCTATCGGTCCTACTATTATCGATTATCTAATCGCCATAAACTTAACAATTTCCGTTTCAGTCTTAATGGTTGCCCTCTACATTCCAAGTGCTGTACACCTTTCCATATTCCCCTCACTCTTGCTGATTACCACTTTGTATCGTCTTGGGCTTAACATTGCTTCAACTAGACAGATTCTTCTTGAAGCTGACGCCGGTGACATTATCTTCCAGTTTGGTAATTTCGTTGTTGGAGGAAATCTTGTTGTCGGGGGTGTTATCTTCCTGATCATTACATTGGTCCAATTTATTGTTATTGTAAAAGGTGCTGAGCGTGTGGCTGAAGTTGCTGCCCGTTTTACGTTGGATGCGATGCCAGGTAAACAAATGAGTATTGATGCCGATATGCGAGCAGGTATTCTGGATTCCAACCAAGCGCGTGAAAGACGTATGATGATCCAAAAGGAAAGTCAACTTTATGGTGCGATGGATGGAGCCATGAAGTTCGTTAAAGGGGATGCGATTGCAGGGATTGTTATCACATTAATCAACGCCCTTGGTGGTATGATTATCGGTATGATTTATAATGGAATGCCTGCAATGGAAGCTGCACAAACTTATACTTTATTATCGATTGGTGACGGTCTCGTTTCACAAATTCCAGCCCTTTTAATTTCCATAACAGCGGGTATTGTAACAACTCGGGTTACATCTGACAAAGGTGATTCAAACCTTGGTAGTGAAATTTCAGGGCAATTGTTAAAACAACCAAAAGCTTTGCTTATTGCAGCAGGGTTTCTTTTAGGACTTGGACTACTACCCGGATTTCCAAAGGCACCCTTTTTTCTTCTATCTTCAGCGCTCGGTATTTTAGGCTATTCGCTTTGGATGCAAGAATTGAAAAAAACTTCAACCGCAGGCCTTACTTCGGCAGCTGCTGTGCCAGGATCCGCAACAACAGAAACATCCGTACAAGGACATCGAGCAATAGCTGGCGGTGGAATTGATAGTTACGCCTTAACCCTTCCTGTAGTTTTAGAATGTGGCAAGGGTTTGAGCGTGGAAATTCAAAAAGCACAAAGGGGCTTAAGCTTTGTCGATCAGATGATTCCTCGTATGAGACAAGCTTTATACGCTGATTTGGGTGTTCGATTCCCCGGTGTTCACGTAAGAACCGAATCCCCTATCTTAGAAGCTGATGAATATTCCATCCACTTAAATGAAGTACCTATTGTGCGCGGTAAAATCCTTGACGGTCATTATCTTACAAGTGAAACGGAAGAGAATTTAAAACGCTATAATCTAGCCTATACATCCTATAAAAACTCGCTTGGCATGCCTTCTCTTTGGGTTGAAACAAAATACAAAGAATTGCTCGATCGAGCAGGGATTAAGTACTGGAATAACTTGGAAGTGATGATTTTGCACCTCTCCTACTTTTTTCGCCATTATGCTAATGAGTTTGTTGGTATTCAAGAAGTTAAATCGATGATTGAATTTATGGAAAAATCCTTTCCTGATTTAATTAAAGAAGTTACAAGACTGATTCCTTTGCAAAAAATGACCGATATTTTTAAACGTCTCATCCAAGAAGGCGTTTCTGTTAAAGATTTAAGAACGATCTTAGAAGCCTTAAGTGAGTGGGCCCAGACTGAAAAAGATACTGTTCTATTGACAGAATACGTGAGATCTTCGTTAAAACGTTACATTAGCTATAAGTTTTCGCAGGGACAATCCGTTTTGTCGGTTTACATCCTTGATCCTGAAATTGAAGACATGGTGCGTGGTGCCATCAAACAAACCTCTGCCGGATCCTACCTTGCTCTTGATCCTGATGCAGTACAGCTGATTTTACAAGCAGTAAGAAGCGTTGTAGCAACGCCCCCTCCAGGTGGCCAAGCTCCGGTGATTTTAACCGCAATTGACGTAAGACGATTTGTTAGAAAATTGGTTGAAATGGAATTTACCGATATTTCGGTTGTTTCTTACCAAGAGGTGGTACCCGAAATCCGTATCCAACCCTTGGGCCGCATCCAGATAAGTTAACACCGCTATGAGGGACTTTTTTACCGCGAAGAACGCGAAGAAGCGCAAGCTACGCTGCGGGAAGAAGCGCAAGCTACGCTGCGGGAAGAAGCGCAAGCTACGCTGCGGGAAGAAGCGCGAAGAAAGCGCGCTTTAAAGCGCGAAATAGAAGGTAAGGAAGTGGCCTTTATTCATCTTTGCAATTGCAAAGATGATGATTTGTAAAATTGTTTTGTCAAAAACAACTAAAAAAGATTTTTAAAATAATACTGCATTTCTCTTCGCGCTTAGCGCGCTTCTTCGCGTTTCTTCCCGCAGCATAAGCTGCGCTTCTTCGCGCTCTTCGCGGTAAAAAAGTCCCTCGTAGCAGTATAATTTTCTATCAGTCGCAATGAAATTGTTAATATATACAGTAAAATTAATAAATAGTATAATTAAGTAAGATGACAATATAAATGCTAGATGTAAATTATAGCAATAAAAGGTTGTTTTTATGAATGATATTGGGGCACCTGCAGGATTTGATCGAGGGAACGTCACATTGGACGCTATGAAGAACGTCCAACAGAATGAAGTTCAAGAACTTAATGCTGAGCAAATCACAAGTAAAGAAGCTTTTGCGACCGATCAGAAAGATGCCGTCAATCCTTTTGCCGCTGCCCAAAAAAAACAACCCGCAAAGCCCTCCAAGACCCGCATCCAAAAAATGATGGAAGCAAAAGATAAGGGCGAGACTATCCCCACTCAAAAACTTAAAGATGCTGCAGACCAATTTGAGCGACGTAATCCTGAGCTCAAAAGTGGATCTCTACTCCTACTTCGCCAACAAATTAAACCTGGCGATAAAAAGGAAGAAATATTAAAAAAACTCCAAGAGTTTTATTCTGATGTCAGCTTGGCAGATGAAGCTTTAGAATATCTTCTTGAAACAACAGATGGCGAATTATATTTACAAGTTCAAGAAGCGTTGGATGAGTTTAGAGATGACAACCAACGCGAAATTGCTGCAGGAAGAAACATCGCAACAGATGCTCGGGCAGCAGCAGAAAAAGGTCTTGGAACACCAACCAACATGCGGGATCTTTACCGGGACATCACAGGAAATCCACGAGATTCTGCAACATTATATGAGCAACTTTCTGCAAAATATGCATTTAAAGAACTTAAAAAAGTGGTCGAATTCCTTCTTCACTCACTTGGTAGCGATATGAAATCAAAAGGTGCTTCAATTCCAAGAGGAGAACTACATCGCCTTATTGCCGAAACAAGATCCTTACAGGCAATTCTTGGAGTTTACCGCTTCTTTAGTGGAAGAATGGGTCTTGTCAACAGCATGTTCCAAAGGGATGGCTCTGAAAAACCTGCCGGAATCAATTTTGAATCTTTAGCAAGAGCCTTTATGGCACTTGTGACTGAACGCTACCCTTCCAGTGAAAAAGTGCTTCAACAGGCAACAAAACTTGGATGCGACAAATTTGTGATGGCAAAAATCATCGCCCTAACCCAACTTCGCGATGCGATCCGGGAAGTGGCTATGAATCAGATTTACCGCTCGCTAGCCCACCGAGATGAGCTTTACATGACCATCATCGAAGCATTGGAAGATTTGGAAGATGAACTAGAAGACTTGCTCTCCAAAAAAGAAGAAGAGAACGAAGAAGAGGAAGAAAAAGAAAAAGAAGAGCGACAAAAAGAAAAAGAAGAGAGAGAAACAGACAAACTTGAAGGTTAATTATGATGACAGATGTTTTTAGTACACTACTTCAAGAGCTTGGGGAGTTGATAAAAATCAAGGATCTGCACCCAGACAGCAACAACTCATGCTTGATCAAACTTCCAAACGGCTTGGAAATACAACTTGAGCCTGATGCACGCGCTGAATTTTTAATCATTGGTACAACCATTGGCTCAGTTCCTCAAGGAAGATACCGTGAAAGCATTTTTCGGGAAGCCTTAAAAGCAAATGGAATGCCACTTCCTCGCTATGGCATTTTTAGTTTTAGTAAAAAATCTGACAAACTCATTTTATTTGACACCCTTCATCTAAAAGATTTGAGCGGCTTAAAAATCTTTGATTTTCTTAAACCTTTCGCAGAAAAAGCTCAATCCTGGAAAGGCTCAATTGCGTCAGGAGAAATTCCTTCAATCATCGGCACCTATTCCAATACCACTTCCCACGCCGGCATGTTCGGCATGAAATAACCCTTTCACCACGAAGACATTAAAAAAACCTTCCACACCTATGAGGGACCATTATACCGCTAAGGGGGATCTTTTACCGCGAAGGACGCGAAGAAGCGCAGCTACGCTGCGGGAAGAGACGCGAAGAAGCGCGCTGTCGCGCGATAAGAAAGAATGTAATGAAACTTAGGAGTCTTTGCGAAGATCAACACCCCCCTTAACGGCGCGACAGCGCGCTTCTTCGCGCCTCTTCCCGCAGCGTAGCTGCGCTTCTTCGCGTCCTTCGCGGTAAAAAGATCCCCTTTAGCGGTATAATGTCTTCGTATTAAAAAAAAATTTGTGGTGAAAAATCCTTGAGTTTGCAAGGATCAAAATTATGATTAAGCAAGGCCAACATTGGAAAAAAATCGGTTTTAAAGAGCATAACGGCATCAACGTGCCCCTTTTTTCACTTTATAGCAAAGAGAGTTGCGGTATTGGTGAATTTACTGATCTACTTCCTCTCATTCCATGGTGCAAAAAAGTCTCTTTCGATGTCATCCAACTTTTACCGTTAAATGATACAGGTAAGGAGGAAAGCCCTTACAGTGCTCTTTCAGCCTTTGCCTTAAACCCCCTTCATCTAGGTCTTAGCGCTTTGCCTTTTGTAAAAAAAGAGCCGGCGCTTTATTCACTTTTGCCAAAAATGCAAGCCTTAAATGGGCTTAAACGGATTGATTATAAAACTGTTCATAAGTTGAAAAACGCCTTTTTAAAAAAATATTACGATTTAAAGGCTGATCAAATACTTAAATCAGAAAATTTTAAAATATTTATACAAGAGAATCCTTGGCTAGAATCCTACGCGCTATTCAAAACATTGCGTATCAAAGAAAATTGGAGAGGCTTTGAAAACTTTCCTTACGAGTGGCAAAATCCTAATCTACTTATTTACAATGAGTTACTGAGAGTACACGCTGATGATATAAGATTTCATATTTTTGTGCAGTACCTTTGCTTTAACCAATTTGAAGAAGTTAAAAAAACAGCTAACAAAAATAATGTTTTCCTGATGGGTGACATTCCAATTTTGATTAACCGCGATAGTGCGGATGTTTGGGGGCTAAGATCCCTTTTTGATTTAAGATATGCTGCAGGTGCCCCACCTGACAACTATTCAGAAACCGGACAAAACTGGGGGTTTCCAACCTACAATTGGAAGGAAATAGAAAAAGAGGAGTATTATTGGTGGAAACTTCGCTTAAAAGTAGCCACCAGACTTTACGATCTTTATAGAATTGATCATATTGTCGGTTTTTTTCATATTTGGTCTATCCCACAGGATTTGCTATCGACGGATGGCTTTTATATTCCCAAAGATTTTAATATCGCTATGAAACAAGGAGAGCACATCTTAAAGATGATGATAGCCTCATCCTCCATGCTTCCTATTGGTGAGGATTTGGGAAATGTACCCGATGAAGTACGCTCTTGCATGAGTCGTCTAAATATTTGTGGCACTAAGGTGATGCGCTGGGAGCGCATGTGGCATGAAGATAAACGCTTTATACTGCCTGAAGATTATCCGGTTTTAAGCCTGACAACTGTTTCAACCCATGATTCTGAAACGCTAAAGCTTTGGTGGCGAGATAAAAAAAAAGAAGCCAAAGATTACGCTCACCAGAAAAAGTTTGTTTATAATGATCAGATCACCGATGATCAATTAACAGAAATTTTAAAAGAGAGTTTGCACACAAAAAGTTTATTTCACATCAATCTTTTACAAGAATATTTGAATCTTGTTAAAGAATTTACCTTCGATAATTTAGAGGATGAACGTGTGAATATACCGGGAACAGTTTCAGATTTTAATTGGACATTTCGCTTTTTAAAACCTGTTGAGGATATTGTGCAAAATAAAGAACTTAAAACAAAAATCAAATATTTACTTAAAAAATGAAACAAACGTATATACTGGTGCTACTTTAAAATGAAAAACTATGCCAATCTCACCTGAATCAAACTTATAATATTTTTTTTCAGGATCAGGATCGCTACGCGACAAGTCGCGTAGCGATCCTGCATATCCTGAAAAAAATTGAAGATGTTATTGATTGTAGAGGTCTAAACTTTTTAATTGGAGAAGAATGTGTATAGATTGTTAATTTTATGTTTGTTTTGTGTACCCTGTGAGGCTCATGAGCCAAATGCGGCTCACACACTTATGTTATACAACAGCTTGGATCCAAAATCAATTCCTGAGCATCTTGCTTTTTATCAACTCTATAAAGATAGCGATATAGGTAAACAAGCACTTACCGTGGCAACTGAATTACTTTCATGCCAAAATAAACTGATTTCTATCGATCACTTAACACTTAACCCCTCTATTGTTGACACTTTTATCTCTTTGGTTAATAAACAGTCAGATCAAGAAAAAAAACTTTTAACAAAAGAGGAGCTTGCAACAATTTCTGAACTATCAAGCCATTTGCCAAACAGAAAGCTTAAAGGCTACAATGCTAAATCTGAAGAAGATGTATTAAAATTACCTTCGGAGGAAATTGATCTTGCTAGAGGCTTATTTCTTAGCCAATTCGGAAATGATGAGCAATCCCTACAAAAAATGTTAAATTATGAGGCAATGATCGACTTAATGGCATTGCAAATTTTGGCAAAATTGCCAAAAGATGCTACTGTTGAGGCTAAAATCGCGGGCATGAATAACCTGATTTTTGATGAGATGGGCTTTCGCTTCCCTCCACATTCTCTTTATGCAAAAGACATTGATGTTTACACCTTTCTTCCTGCAGTCCTCGATTCAAGAAGAGGTGTCTGCCTTGGAGTTTCCATACTCTATGTTTGTTTAGCACAGCGGCTAGACCTTAACCTTGAAATGGTGACACCTCCCGGGCATATCTATGTGCGTTGCAGAAATGGGGATCAAATAATCAATATTGAAACGACCGCAAGAGGCATTAATATTGAGTGTGAAAAATACCTCACCATTGACACAAGAAGCTTAGAACAAAGAAATATCAAAGAAGTCATTGGTCTGGCTCACTACAATTTGGCTTCTACATTTTGGCATAGGGAAGATTATCAGAAAACAGTCGAGGCTTATCTAAAAGCAAAACCTTATCTTGAAAATGACATGCAGTTAAAAGAACTTTTAGGTTTTGCCTATTTACTCGATGACAAAAAAGAAATTGGTGAAAAACTACTTGAGGAAGTTAAAGATTATCTGCCTCCACATTCTGTTAGCAAAAGTTTGATGGCAGAAGAGTATTTAAATGGTTATGTCGGTATGGATGGAATTCGCGCCTTTTTTAAACCTGTCGATGAGAATCGTCAGTCGATCTTAGAGAAAAAAGATGCTTTGCAAAAAGCCCTTAAAGAATACCCACAATTTTCATCAGGTGTTTTTGCTTTATCAATCACTTGGCTACAATTGCATCGTCAAAGAGAGGCTTTGGAAGCATTAGAAGTATATCATCGAATCGACCCCTTTAATCCAACAGCCGAGTATTACATGGCATCGCTTTATATGGAGCGCTACGACTATAACAAGGCGTGGGAGCATTTAACACAGACCGAAAAGCTTGTTAAAGAGCGTGACCACAACCCCAAAATCTTGAAAGATCTGCGTAAGCAACTGTTTCGTTTGTCACCTTGAAGTTTGTATACGTTAGTGAGGGATTTTAAGGGACTAAAAGGACAAAAGGACATAAAGGACTAAAAGGACGATTTATACCCTCTTGCTACAACGTTTGATAAAATAAGTTGCTCCAGAAGTGCTTTTAAGACGGTGGACACGTCCTTTTTGTCCTTTTAGTCCTTTTTGTCCTTTTAGTCCTTTAAAATCCCCTCCTCTTTCTCTTCTCTCTTGTTTATGCTCTCTTTAGTGGTTGAAGGCTATTTGGAAATTTTAAGGAAATTTAGTGCGCCTTTGTGTCCTTGTTCAGCCGCAAGCGTAATCAATCGCATCCCTTTTTCAACGTCTATTTGAGATCCTTTTCCAATACAATGAATACCAAGAGTAAATTGTGCTACCTCATCCCCTTGTTCTGCAGCTAGTCTCCAATATCCATGCCCCAATTCTTCATTTTTTGGCACACCTAAGCCAGCATTATAACAAAGTGCCAATTGATATAGGGAATCGGCTGCTCCTTGATCTGAACTCATCTTAAAGTATTTTACAGCAAGCGTGTAATCTTGAGGAACGTTTGTGCCTGTCATATAGTTCATTCCCATGACATGCTGTGCGTTACAATCATTTGAATCTGCTGAAAGGATGAAATATTTAATGGATAGGTCAATATTTTTTGTTACACCTCGACCTTCTAGGTAACAATACCCAAGATGAAATTGTGCAGTGGCATTATCTTGATTTGCACTAAGCAAAAAATATTGGTATGCCATTTTAAAATTCTTATTTACACCCAAACCTTGAAAATAATATTCACCAAGCAAATTTTGTGACTTAGCACAGCCTTGTTTTTCAGCAAGAGTTAACCATTTAATTGCTGACTTATAATCTTTTAGTTCAGATCCATAAATAAGACCAAGATTAAATTGAGCTACGCTATAGCCTTGATTTGCACTAAGTTCTAAGTAATAAATAGCTGTTTCATTATTTTGGGCCACACCCAAACCTTTTAAATATAAAGTTCCAAGACTGTTTTGAGCTATAACATAACCTTGATCTACACTAAGTTTAAGATAATGAAGGGCTTTTTCATAATTTACAGAAACTCCAAGACCCTCGATATAATTAAAACCAAGACTATTTTGTGCTTCCTTGCATCCAAGATCTGCACCTATCGTTAACCAGATAATTGCGTCAGCATATTTTTGTATTCCATTGAAATAATTTCCAACCTCATAGGCAGAGGCTGCCAATCCAACATTTGCAGCTAGTTTCCAATAATTTAACGCTTTATCAAGATCCTTTTGGATGAACTCACCTGAATAATAATCGGCCGCAAGATTGTGATGAATAATCCCTTCTACTTTTTGAAGAGTGCCCTCATACCATTCGTCGAATTTAATCTTTGCAAGCTCATGCCCCTCTTCTTTGCCAATTAAAAAAAGCCTCATGGCTTTTTGCGCATCTCTAACAACCCCTTGCCCATTCCAGTAATTTAACCCGAGCTGGTAGACTGCTTCAATATAATTTTTCTTGGCAGCGATTGTGAAGTAAGTTATCGCTTTCTTACAATCCTTTTTGATGCCTTTACCTTCATTATAACAAATGCCAAGCTCGAACTGTGCTTCCGTAAATTCTGCTTCTGATGCAATTTTAAACCATCTGTAAGCCTCGTGCAAATTCTGTGCAACGCCTTTTCCTTGACTGTAATGGGTTCCAAGCATATATTGAGCTTCCACATCACCGGATGCGGCCTTAAAGCAAGTCTCAAGAAAGCATTTTTTATTGCCCATCTCTTCTTGTGCACCAATATAATTGATCATAGTTTTCTGAGTTTGATCAAGCCCGAGCATGCAATAAATGAGTTTATCAATTTCTTGGTTTGTAACTGGATTTATTTTGTCTTCGTGGAATTTTGAAGTT
>JBBSJT010000009.1:0-34878 GCA_038257035.1 Chlamydiia bacterium | reverse complement strand
TTTGAGGCCAAATTAAATGATTACATCGACCTCGATTATAGATTGCAATTTCGCTACTTCTTCATCAGAAAAGTAATGTTTATCAGATACGCTCAAGGCTACGTTTTTTTGCCGGGCGGCTATGGAACGCTCGATGAGCTATTTGAGGCCCTAACCTTAATCCAAACCAAAAAAATAAAGCCCTTCCCTATTTATTTACTTGGAACAGAATACTGGAAAGGCATGATGGACTGGCTAGTTGAAACAGTTTTAAAAATGGATGGCATTGCTCCTGAAGATTTAAAGCTTATTCAAATCACAGACAGCCCGGAGGAGGTTGCTAACGGCATTGAGCGCCATTACCAGCGCGACCGCGCCACCCGCAACTTCTAGACTGTCCACCGTCTATGATTTTTTTACCAGTGAGGCAGTGAGAAAGACATGAGGACAGTGAGGGGTTGGAATTTCAAGACCCCTCACTGCCCTCATGTCTTTCTTAACGACTCACTGGTAAAAAAATCGGAAAGCTTGATTTATAAAACTTGCAACAACACCTTTCCAACTTGTTCTGGTGTGAAAAATTATACAGCGAAGAGGCTCGCCGAATGCTCGAGCTTACTCAATTCTTTACCGTCCAAGAAATAAACTTCATCAGGCTCGATCCTGTTGCAAAGATTGCGCAGATTGTCCGTATTCAAAATAATGAAATTCACATTCTGAAGAGATGCCAAGACATTGATAAATTCTTGGTCAGGCTCAATGTCTCTGATGTAAACTAATAAATCGAAATCTTCATGGCTCGATAGTTGGTTAATGGTACTAAAAATAGCTGTCGTTAGCCCATTTTCACCTGACAATCCAAGAAGTTTGATTTTTCGCCCTTTTAAAGCCTCTTGAAGCGCAAAAAGATGCTCTTCATCAAAGACTTTATTAATGAAGTCGCACTCAAGTAGCCGTCTTGCAAGGTCTGACAAGCTAACCCGTGCGCAACCAAAGCGCTCGATTGCAATACCTGCTGCTAAATTACAAAATTGAATGGTGTGGGCCATATCAATCTGACAAGCCATTGCAATCGACAACATACTTAAAACAGTGTCACCGGCCCCTGTCACATCCTTAACTTCCTTAACTCGAACAGGAAAATCTTGCTGTGTGCCGTTTTTGTAAAAACAAGAAATTCCAGCCTCAGATCGAGTGATCATCAGCATTTCAGATTCGGTAATTTTTAAAAGGGTGGAAGCTACAAGCTCTAACGGTGCATCCTCAGGTAACCCTGCCGCCCCATACGCTTCTTTAAGATTGGGTTTGATTAAAGTTGAACCTCTATATTTAGAAAAATTCATTCCCTTCGGATCTACAATTACCGGAATTTTTCTTGAGGTTGCAAGTTCTATAACGGTACTTAAAATTTTATCAGTTAAAAACCCTTTTCCATAGTCAGAAATGGAAACTACACTTACACCTTCAATAAGTATTGATAACTTTTCTATAATTTCTTGCTCAAGTAATAAAGGCAACGCTGTAAATTTTTCATGATCGATACGTACAATTTGTTGATTTTCTGCAATAATGCGATTCTTTACAGGTGTCTGATAATTCTTCTGCACAAAGATACCGCTTAAATCCACACCTTCTTCATTTAGAGCATGGTGTAAACTTGCTCCGGCGTTATCATCGCCGATTCTACCTACCAATACAACTTCTGAACTAAGTGAAATGAGGTTGAGCGCAACGTTCCCTGCACCTCCCGCTCTTTGCTCTTCTCTTTGTACTTCTAAAACAGCAACGGGTGCTTCCGGCGAAATACGCTTTGCTTTTCCGAATGTATAGGAGTCCAGAATCAAATCCCCCATTAATAAAACTTTAGATTTTGTTAAACAACTAAGTGTTCCCGTTAATCTTTGCATTTTTAGCCCGATGATTTATTGAGGTGATTTTGGATATAGTCTGCAACGGATGCTTCAAGGCTTAAACAATTAGCACTATCTTTTAGTAAAGCTTTTGTTTTTTGCATATCTGCGCAGGTGTAATTTTGGTATTTGCCAATTAAATCAGCGGGCATGTCAATGTAATCTATATTGGGTTCCAAATTCATCGCTTTAAACATAGCAAATGCGAGTTGATTCCAACTTGATGCCAAACCGCTACCAACATTATAAATACCGCTAGCTTTATGGTTTAGAAAGGCGCATGTCATTCTTGCTGCATCCTTAACATAAATAAAATCTCTTTTTTGCTCGCCATCGGCAAAATTTGAATCATCCGATTTGAAAAGTTGAACTTTACCTGTTTTCTTGATGATGGGAAATAAATGATGAATTGCAGATGCCATCCTGCCTTTATGAGCCTCATTTGGCCCAAAAACATTAAAGTATTTTAAGCCAATAAGCTTGTCTTGCACACCCTGATTTTTAACCCATAAATCAAAGAGTTGCTTTGAATAACCATACATATTTAAAGGATGAAGCTCATCAATTTTATTACTATCATCTGTAAAGCCTAAGTGACCATCGCCATAAGTTGCTGCAGAAGATGCATAAATAAAACGATGATTATTTTGAAGGGCGTATGTGCCAAGATTTACGCTGAATCGATAATTATTTTCAAGGAGGTAGCTTGCATTCTTTTCAACAGTACTTGAACAAGCACCCAAATGAATATGTGCACCAATTTGAGATTCCCGGCCTCTAGCCCAAGAAAAGAACTGCTCTTTTCCGATGATATCGGTAAATTTTGTGCCGACAAGATTTTTCCATTTTTCGCTAAACCCAAGATCGTCTACAACAATAATATTTACAATTCCACTTTCGTTTAAACAGCGAATTACGGATGAGCCTATAAATCCGGCTCCTCCCGTCACAATAATCAATTGATTTTTATCCATTTTTTTCCGGTCTTAATTTTTCTGAATTATAGCGAGGAGGGGGAATAAATTAAAGAATTAAAAAAAAGACTTTGAATCTAAATTTAGTTAACTCAAATGATTTTTATATCATCCAAAAAGGTATTTTAAAGCATTTTAGCGATGGTACTTCGATGATTTATGAAGTAATCAATCCCCGAATAGACAGAATATGCAGCTGCAATGCTGACAATCCAGAGGCTTAAACTTTCAAAGGTTGAAGTATCCAACATTCCTAATGAATGCGGAATCATCAAAAGAATGATCATAAAGGCAGCAAATGCCTGCATGATCGACTTGATTTTGCCTTTCATGCTTGCTGCCAAGGCAAAGCCTTTCAGTGCGCAAAGAGTGCGAAGCATACTGATCATGGAATCTCGATAAAGGAAAATGAAAACCAAAAAGATCGGTAAATTAACCGGATCTTGAGTAAAAGCTAAAAATACTGTGATACGTAAAATACTGTCGGCCATCGGGTCTAAAATTTTCCCAAGGTCTGTTACTTGATTGTATTTTCTTGCTATGTAGCCATCAAATGCATCGGACAATTCAAGTATACCAAGTAAAATAAAAAGCACGTAGGGCAAAGCCGTTGGAGTAATTCCTAATGCTTCGTACTTGAGATAAACAAGCAAAAATAGGGGGCTTAACAAAAGCCTTGCGAAAGTAAAATAATTGGCAATACTCACTTAATTCCTAAAAACTTTAAGGTTTTCACTATTTTCCTCTCCGAGCAGTTTCTTGTAAAGAGATAAATAATGATCTGATGGATTATTCCAGCTAAAATCACTATTCATGCCTCTAATGACAATTTTTCGCCACCTTTCCTGATCTTTAAAATAACATTTAAATGCGCGAGCTAGAGTTTTTTCGACAGCCTCATTTGTAGCTTCATCAAATACATAGCCATTATTTTCAATTTCGTCTGCCTCATCAACATCATGAACTGTGTCGGCAAGGCCTCCTGTTCGTCTGACGATGGGAACCGCCCCATACTTTAAAGCAATTAACTGGGTGAGACCGCATGGCTCAAAAAGAGAGGGTACAATAAACATATCTGAGCTTGCAAAAATTAAATGGGCAGTTTCCTCTTGATGATGAAGCGACAGGTGCACGTTTGGATTTCCGGCATAATGCTGTTTTAACTCTGTAAAATCATGCTGAATTGATGCAATTGGCGATGAGCCAAGAAGTAAAAATTGCCCTCCATGCTCAACTGTATATTTTAATGCGTGTTTAATTAGCTCAATTCCCTTCTGAGGCACAAGACGTGCGATACAGCTAACAATTGGACTATAAGATTCATTCAAAGAGAATTTTTCTCTTGTGAAATTTTTCAGAAAAGCTTTTTTATCAAAGGTATTCTGATCTTTTTTGTTCTTCGGAGTCTCTCTTGCTGAATAATGCACAGGTAAAAAACGATCAATTTCAGGATTCCAGTAAGAGTAATCTATTCCGTTTAAAACTCCCTCAAACTTATCTTTATAAAGGTTTAAAGTACTTTCCATACCGCAACCTTGCGCCGCTGTTAAAACTTCTTTTGCGTAATTTGGCGATACGGTTGTAATAAAATCTGAATAAACGATGGCTCCCTTAATCAAGTTTATCGCTTCAGGGTAGACATTATCTTGCATTTTTTCAGGGTTCAAAAAACTTAAACCCTCTAGTCCGATTCGATCAAGATCGAATGGGGCGCATCTTCCTTGATATTCGATATTATGGATAGTAAAGAAGATTTTTGATTGGTCATACCCTAGTTCGTTGTACATCTCATAATAAAGTGGGGCAATGACTGCCGTTTGCCAATCGTGCAGATGAATGATGTCTGGTTTAATATCTAGCTTATATAAAAATTCAATTGCAAGCCGTGAAAAATAAAGAAAGCGTTCTGTATCATCCTCACAACCATAAATGCAGCTTCGATTAAAAAAATATGAGGGGTGATGAGGTTCTATGAAATAGACTTTTAGATTTTCAACCCATCCGATCCAAATCGTGTTATGGTACCACTCTCCGTTATAAAAGGACATCACATCATTTGTAAAAACTTCCATATCCCGTATTTGGCTAGAATCCATGCAATCATACTTTGGAATGATGATGTCAACATCATGGCCCTTCCAAGACAATTCCCTGCAAAGCCCTATTACGACATCAGCGAGGCCCCCGACCTTTGCAAGCGGTGCAAGTTCAGAAGCAATATGTACAATATGCATAACAACCCTATTTTTTTTCGGTCGTTCGCATTATTGCCTTTTTCATCATTTGATTAAAGAAGGAATTAAAAAAAACTTTAAACTCGTGGAAATGTTATAGCCCTCTAAATTTGTTTATTTTTTCTTTGAGATCCTTAATCTCTTGGTCAACTTTGCCATCTTCCAAGTCTAACACTTTTTGAACCGTTTGCCCTAAATTTTTAAGGCTTTCGGAAGTTTTTGTCGTCATCTGATTGAGTACCGACGTCCATTCGTTTTCTAAATTCTTGATTTCAGTCTCTGTTGTTAGTTCATTAGATTCCTCTTTTTTACGTAATTCCTCTAATTGATTACTTAATTTAACATATTCTGGACTTTTCAATATTTCCTCGTGTTTGGCTATTAGTTCCTTAGCATCACTTTTCCATTGGCTTGGAGGATCCAATTTCACATTAGGTTCTTTAATTAGTTCAGGAACCTTTATTGGGTCAGAAAATTCGTCATCTGAATCTAATAATTCGACATCCGAAGATTCATCTGCCTCATTTAATTTAGGATCATCTTCAACTGTTAACTCAATTTTTTCCTCGTCGTCAACGATAGGTTTTTCTAAAAGGTCTTTTTTCATGTTTTGAATTTTTTCACCAAGCTTTTTGCTATCAGCCTTCATTTTTTCTAGTTCAGGATCTACATCTTTAGAACCCTTAGTTGCATTCTCTACTACTTTTATAAACTTATCCGTTCTACTTTTTGCCGCTTGAAGAACTTCAATTTCAGGAGTCTCATCCAATTTTTTCGCAATTTCTTGTTTTTTACCCTCTATTAAAGCAAGATCGCCTGGCTTTTCCTTTGTTAGCCTATTAACTTCTCTGGTCATTTGTTGTAATTCATTGGCATCAGATTTTGAAACATTATTGTTGAGGGCAAGGGCTGCTTTATTTTGTTTTTTTAATTCTTGTGATTTGTCATCCAAATGAGTTTGGTAAATTTTATCACTTACTTTTGATGAAAAACCTTCATCTCTTCTATTGCATTCAGCCTTATCACTACCACTACCTTCTGTTAATAAAATAATGTTTTGTGCCTGCATTTTATGAAGTCTGTAGGCAAATACTCTTTCGACTTTATCACGATATACTTTTGGTGTTTTATCAAGTTGAAGTAACTCAACACTTAGATTTTCGGATGAAGTTTTTGGTATGTAAGATGCTTTATAATTATTCATATCAAGATTTGGAGTTTTTTTCTCGAACGAAATCAGAGCGTTTGTTTGTATCGCTCTTAGTTCTGGGCTAGATCCTGTTTGCTTTAAATTTCTTTGAAGAAGTTCATACGATTTTGCAACTTCGTATGCATCTTTACTGGCTTTTTGAAGTTTTGAGTCATCAGCAGGTATTTCTATGCTTGTATAAATAACTTGTGTAAACTCAACACTCTTATCATTGACTGTAGCTTTCCATGTGACATCAAATTTAAAGTATTTTTTATTTCCTTCCGTGTAATGATCAGCAATAATGTTTTCACCCTCTTTTGGAAAGTGCCCAATAAGTTTAGTAATTTTGGGAGTATCACCCTCTTTAATTGTTCCATCAGCTTTTGCTTGCATGCTAATAGCTTCAAAAACCGTTTTACCTTCAAATTCTTTTGGGGGTATTGGAGCCTTTGGTGTTTCTTGTGGGGTAGTGGTCTTTAAAGGTTCGGTTGAAACGGAGGGTAAATTTCCTGAAATTAGTGGATTTAGCGGGTTCGCACCATTCATTGCTGCTGTCATAACAAACCTCTTGTTTATTTGCGCTTAACTCTATTATATCAAATTATCAATAACTAACAAACAAATTAAACAAACCACTGGAATAAAACAAACTAAAAGGACATAGAACTAAATAAAGGGATTTTAAAGGACAAAAAGGACATAAGGGACTAAAAGGACTAAAAGGACGTGTCCACCGCTTTGACAATATCTTCAAGATAAACTAACTTTTGCCTTAAGAATATAACAGAAAGGGTAAAATCGTCCTTTTAGTCCTTTTTGTCCCTAATGTCCTTTTAGTCCTTTAAAATCCCTTCTTCATCCTTTTAGTCCATTTTCCCCTCTAAAATTCCTTCCATTTTTGTCACTCCTATTAACTAAAAATCAATCACTTGCATCTCTCTCGTAAAAAATTTTTCTTTTTGCTTGCGAAAAAATAAATAATTCCCTAAGATTTCGTACTTGAAAGCGTTTACTGGGGTGTCGCCAAGCGGTAAGGCAGCGGTTTTTGGTACCGCCATGCGGAGGTTCGAATCCTTCCACCCCAATTTATAATTTAGCTGACCGTTGGTAACGATGCATATCGATAGACAAAGTCCGCTTATATTTGCAGGAACTTCTCATCCTAACTTAGCAAATGAAATCAGCAAATTACTTAACGTTAATTTAGGTCGCGTTGACATCCAGCGTTTTCCTGATGGTGAAGTTTCAGTTGTTGTTTTAGAAAGCGTAAGAGGAAAAGACGTTTTCGTTCTTCAAAGCATTGCTTTAGATCCCGACAAATATTTAATCGAATTTCTTGTCTTAGTTGACGCATTAAAACGTGCATCCGTGAAAAGCATCACTGCTGTGATCCCCTACTTTGGCTATTGCCGGCAAGACCGCAAAGATCAACCCAGAGTCCCGATTACAGCAAGGCTCATCGCCAACATGATTGAAACTGCAGGCGTTTCACACGTATTAACCGTCGATTTGCATACCGGACAGCTAGAAGGTTTTTTTGATATTCCCCTCGATCATCTTTCGGGCAGACCACCTTTAGTGGAAGCTTTAAAGAAATCGACAAAAAGCAATGAACGGATAACAATTGTTGTAGCCCCCGATATCGGTAGCACAAAACTTGTTCAAAATTACGCTAAGGCTCTTGAAGCTGATGTTGCTGTCATAAGTAAACATCGTGTGAGCTTTAAAGAAACCGAAGTAAATGCCCTCATTGGGGATGTAAACGGTAAAGATATTCTTCTCGCTGATGATATGTGCACTACTGGTGCAACATTATTATCAGCAGCGAAAGCATGCCAAGAGAAGGGTGCCAAATCAATCAAAGCTGTTATCACCCATGGTTTATTCATTGGTGACTCGATTGAAAAAATCGAAAATAGCCCGATTTCGGCATTATTAGTAACAAATACGATTTGTCCTCCGGAAGATTTGAAAAATTCAACCAAAATCCATGTCGTCTCAGTTGCCCCTCTCCTGGCTAAAGCAATTCAATGCATTCTCTCGCAAGAATCTATCTTATCCCTTTACGAATGACGCAAGTTATTTAAGACGTAAGTTATTTAATTCGAAGGAAAAAAGTCCTTTATTATTTTTAACTTATCATCTATACTTTTGTATTATGTTTTTACTGGAGGATTCCATGAAGTTACAAACCCAAAAAAGACCTGCTGAAAAAAAACGCGAAGTAAACAGACTTCGTCGTGAAGGATTTATTCCTGCAGTGATTTACCGCCGAGGCCAAACTGCTGAAAATATTTCAGTCAGCGAATCGGAATATGCAGCCCTCTTAAGAACCGTTGAACCCGGCCGTCTTTCAACAAGAGTTTTTACTCTTACGAATGAAGATGGTGCAACAAGAAAAGCAATCTTAAAAGAAGTGCAATATAACATCATTAATTACAAGCCGATTCACTTAGACTTTGAAGAACTTCATGAAAATGAATCTTTAAATGTTAAAGTACCTATCGAGTGCACAGGTGTTGTAGATTGCGTTGGTGTAAAACTTGGTGGTGCAGTCAGACAGCCTATCAGAACAATTCGTGTCAACTGTCTTCCAAAAGACATTCCTGATGCCTTTTTTCTTGATGTTAGAGCGATGGCCCTTTATGACACTAAGCGTTTGTCAGACCTTGATATACCGCAAACGATGAAACCACTTGCAAACTTGAATGAAGTTGCAGTCGTAATCGTCAAACGCTAATAAATGAATATGAATGCTTCATCAGCTATTGTGATTGTTGGTCTTGGAAATCCCGGAAAGAAGTATGAGCTTACCCGTCACAACCTCGGGTATCTTGTAATTCAAGGATTAGCCGCCATGCATGGATGGAGCTTCAAAGACGAAAAAGAATTTAATGCGAAAGTAGCAAAAGGTGATTTGTTCGGGCGTAAAGTCCACCTCCTTTTGCCAACAACGTACATGAACGAAAGTGGGTCGGCAGTTAAACGCTACTTAAACTTTTATAAGCTAGCCGAAGACAACGTTTTCGTTGTCAGCGATGACATTAATTTGCCATTTGGTCAATTAAGATTGCGAAAAGCGGGAAGTTCGGGCGGACATAATGGCCTAAAAAGCATTGAAGCTAACCTTGGTACAAGCATGTACAAGAGGCTTCGCATGGGAGTCGGCTGTGGACTTAATGATCGGACCTTAGCCGATTATGTCCTTGAGAACTTCTCACATGAAGAGCTTGAACTGCTAGCTAAATTCGTTCAAAAAGGAATTGCTATCTTGGAAAACGAGATGGCTCACGATTTAACACATTTGGAGAACAAAAATGAATCTAAAGAATAAAAATCTTTATGAAGGAATGTACATCCTAAGCGCTACGCTAAGCGATGAAGCCCGCCATAAGGCTTTGGATAAAATTCAAAAAGGAATCACAAGCCGCGATGGTGAGATTCATAAAATTCACGAACAAGGCAGAAAAAGACTTGCCTACGATATCGGTGGACACAGAGAAGGCTATTATTTCATTGTCTATTTTGATGTGAACCCAAGCGCAATCAATGAGCTATGGCAAGAATATCATTTAAATGAAGATCTTGTACGCTTTATGACTACCCGTGCTGATAAAGTCATGGATAAAATCGAATTTAAATTAATTGAAGAGCAACAATAAGGGGGATCATCATATGTCATTTAATAGACCCATGAGACCAAAATTAAGAGAGGCTCAAGATCCTCGTTCAAGAAAACGCAAGCAATGCCCATTTACAGCTGCCGGAGTTAAAGAAATCGACTATAAAGACGTTGATACTTTATACAAATTCATCACTGATAAAGGTAAGATCTTGCCAAGACGTATTACTGGTGTTTCTGCCTACCATCAAAAGCACCTTGTAGCTGCGATCAAACGCGCACGCTATATTGCCTTATTACCGTTTGTATCAGAAGCATAGGATTAGGAGAAATAAATTATGTCAATGAAACTACTATTAATACAAGACGTTGAATCTCTTGGTCGTAAAGGCAATATTGTTAGCGTTCGTGAAGGTTATGCGCGCAATTTCTTGCTTCCGAAAAAATTTGCGATGATTGCTGACAAGAACACTCTTCGTATGAGAGAGCGTCTAGAAGCTGAACGCGCAGCACAAGCTGCTGTTGACCACAAAGAATCTGAGGCTTTGGCTAAAAACTTTGAAGGCAAAATGGTTACAACTTTTGTTAAAGTTGACCACGATGGCCACATGTATGGATCTGTTGCAAGCCAAGATGTTGTTCAATTAATCAAAGAACAACTAAACATCGATCTTGAAAAACGCTCTATTAACATGAAGCATCACCTTAAAGCAACAGGCACACACCCGGTTGAAATCAAACTTAAAGAAGGCGTAAAAGCTTCGATTAACGTTAGAATTCTTGCCGAAGGTACAGTTCCTGAAGAAGAAGTTCCAGCTACAGAACAACCTGCAGCAGAATAATTTTTAAGAAAATTCGCTAATTTGGAGTGCGGAGACTTGTCTCCGCTCTTTGCTCAAATCGACTCGTCGATTTGTTTTTTTAATTCTGAATTTTTTTAATTCAGAATTAAAAAAAGTTCGAGATAAGTCAGTCTTAAGTAAACTGACTTGTCATGATCACCTCAAAATACATTCAAGCATAAGCCCCACCCCCATGCTAACACTCATCTCCCCTGCTAAAATCAATCTCTTTTTACAACTGCTCTACAAACGTGCAGATGGCTACCACGAATTAGCTTCTCTTTTTCAAACGATTAGCTTACACGACACACTCACTTTTCAGTTTAGCGAGCGCGATAACCTGACCTGCAACGACCCTTCCATACCTTTGGACAGCTCAAACCTTATCCTAAAAGCTGTCAACCTCTTCCGAAAAAAAACAAATTCAAAATTTCATATCGAAATCGACCTTGTAAAGCGAATTCCAAATAAAGCAGGCCTTGGTGGCGGTAGCAGCAATGCAGCAACAACCCTTTTTGCTTTAAACGAGCTTTTCAATCAACCACTCTCCATCAAAGATCTAATCGCTTTAGGCTCTACAATAGGCTCTGATGTTGCTTTTTTCTTTTCATCAGGCACAGCCTACTGCACAGGCCGTGGGGAAATCATCGAGGAGCTCCCTCCCCTACCTGAAACCCACCTTACAATCGTGAAATCGGATGCAGGGCTCTCAACACCTTTAGTCTTTCAAAACCTTAACTTAAGCGATTTTTCAAGAAAAGACCCACGCACCACCTTAAACTCATTCCTAACAAACTCGCCTGATTATTATAACGATCTTGAACATGCATCTTTTCGCCTTCTTCCAGCACTTAAAATCGAAAAAAACAACCTCATTTCCATGGGTTTTGACACTGTTTTGATGAGTGGATCAGGCTCTGCGTTCTTTTGTACAGGTTATTCTAATCACCCTGTAAATCAACACTTTACATTCAATTCTGAAGCCTCTTTTTTGAACAGAAATAAAAAAAATTGGTACGAAAACAAAAAAGTTTTGCAAATTAATTCGGCTTTCATGTAGAATAACGCTTTCAACATTCCGGGTTAGCTCAGCGGTAGAGCAGTAGACTGTTAATCTATTGGTCGATGGTTCGAATCCATCACCCGGAGACTTGACCAAGTGGCACTTATAGAGCAATCTATAAGTGCCTTTTTTTTGCAAAAAATCTAAAGCGAAAATAAAATGATCACACATACTTTTCATCCTATAATTGACCATTTTCATACCACTTTTATAGAAAAAGACGACGGCTACACACGTGCGGGTATTCATGCTCGCAACATGGATGCCAATTCAACCGTGAAGTGCAATTAAATCACATAATAATTCTTTAAAAAAAATAGCCAAATGATGGCGTTGTCTCTATAAGGTAATTAACCAAAAGAACCTTATAAGGAACCACTATGCCCAAAAGCTACCATCATTTGACCAGAGACCAAAGATGCCAGATATATATTTTATTGAAAAGAGGTGATTCTAAAGCCAAGATAGCAAAAATTCTAGGTGTACATCCATCCACAATTTGCCGTGAAATAAAAAGAAACAGCGCAAAAAAAAGAGAGACAAATCAAGTAATCTATATATTCGAAGATGCTCAAAGAAAGGCCTTAAGAAAAAGAAGAGAAGCAAGCTGCCGACCAAGCAAAATGACAGAAGAAACTAAAAATATTATTAAACAAAAGATTCATTTGCAATGGAGTCCAGATCAAATATCGGGATGGTTAAAACTTAACAATATAATTATATTAAGCCATGAAACAATATACAAAATGATTTATAAAGATAAGCGTAAAGGTGGAGTGCTTTATAAAAACTTAAGGCGGGCTGGTAAGAAATATCAAAAAAAAGGCTCTAGATATAAACATAGAGCTATTCCAAATCGTGTAGACATTGAAGATCGTCCTAAAATAGTTGAGCTTAAAGAAAGATTAGGAGATTGGGAAATAGATACAATTTTTGGAAAAGGGCATGTTGGAGCTGTTGTCACAATGGTAGATCGAGCTTCTAAGTTAACAAAAATGTTTTTTGTTCCAAGAAAAACATCTGAGAATGTTGCTAACGCACTAATATGCAAACTATTGGAAATCAAGGAGTATGTACTGACGATTACTGCTGATAATGGTGGTGAGTTTGCAAAGCATGAAGAAGTATCAAAACAACTAGAAGCTGATTTTTATTTTGCTAAACCATATCATGCTTGGGAAAGAGGGCTTAATGAGCATACTAATGGATTAATTCGGCAGTACATCCCAAAAAATACTCAAATTACCGACTTTAGCCAAGAAAAGATCAATGAAATTGAAGATTTACTTAACAATCGACCTAGAAAGGTGTTAAACTATTTAACACCTTTAGAGGCATTTAAAAAATTAGCAAATATTTGATAAAAAAAAATTGCACTTCAGAATTGAATCCGTCGGATGAGTTAACAATTGGGAAGAAGGTAGACCTTACCGGAGCTTTTATAGTTTGTGCATCAGCGATCAAATGGCATGTTGAAGAGTGCATCCACTTTAAAGGTCTTGCTGGAGGCTTAATGGCAGGAAGAAGTATTGAATTGGAATCGCCTGACATTAATCTTATTGGAAGTGAAAATGATCCACTCGAAATTGTAGCTCTTGAAAGTTTGAAGCTAAAATCAACTGATCTAAAAATTCAAAACGTTATTTTTTATCTTTTAGATGGCGCACACTTTTCTCTAAAAGACTCCACACTCTCAAAGCTTGAAAATGTTCGCGTGGTTCAATTAACTACTTATGACATTGGCCAAACGTTTTCAGTAAAAGAAGTAGCTAATTGGAAAGATGAAAAAGCTTTAGTCGCTTTTATAACAGAGCACTCTTTTGATTAGCAATAGAGCAATCCAAAAAGCCCCCTTAAGATGTACCAAAGCTTAAATCTCCCACAAATGTTTCTTAAATAAAAATTTAGAGTGCTGTAATTCTGTTACAGCTTTCACCTTTTAAAACCCTGGCAGATTTTATCACTGAAGGGGGGTTACGGAACACCTTTATCGTGTACGTAAAGAGTATCGAATCTAGTTGTCTGTCTCCATCTCAAAAGCTTTCAAATTATAAAAACTTTAACCCTCAGGGCATTACCCATAACATTAATTAGCTAAATATTTTTTTTCTTCACAAGGGTCATTTTTTTCTCCAAAATAATACTACAATATTCTATAAAAACCCTATATCGAGATAATTTTTTTACAAAGGGGTTAAAATGATTAAATTGTTTAAATTAATGTGTTTGGGATGTTTTTGTTTTCTTAACATTCAGGCTCAAGGAGCTATATCTGAGGCGGCAAGACCTTTAATTGAATCAGAAACATTTAAGCTGATTAACAAAGAAAGAGCTTTGCGCTTATTAAAACCTTTAAGTTGGTCCTCAACGCCCGCTCACTTAGCTCGCAAACATAGCTTAGATATGGCAAGCGGTGCTGTTCCTTTTGGGCACGATGGAGCTTATTCACGTTTTCAGCGAATTATAAATACAATTCCATCTGCTACGGCATTTGGAGAAAATGTGGCGTTCAATAGCGGCTATGCTAATCCCGCTCAGACTGCCGTTCAAGGTTGGCTGCAAAGTCCTGGACATTATGCCAATATCGTGGGAGATTATAATTTAGCAGGCGTTGGTGTTGCAGTAAGTATCAATGGTGGGTATTACTTTACTCAGATTTTTGTAAAAGCAGATCCTGTTACTCTTAACGCTTTCGAAGATAACGATGATCTAATAGTTGAAGAAATTTCTGTCATTAGTGAAGCACCTATTGTGTTCTACTGATTTCTTTTAATCTTAAGATTGTGGATTTAAATTTCATGGTAATTTTTTCAAAAACAAACTTAAGAGATCAGAAACAATCAGTAAATTGCCGAAACAAACCGAATGTTATAGGAATTTCTTTATCCTGTTTTAAAAGTTATTTTTCCGGCAAAGAGACGACAAAACTGTTATCCTTTTGAAAGCTTTTGTAAGGTTGTAAAAATATGGACTCAACATGTATATTTTAAGCTCTTAATTTTGAGAGAGTTGGAAGTTTAAAGTGTGCCCCTTAACCAGAGACTTGGACCAGGCACTTAAAGAGCAATCTATAAGTGCCTTTTTTTTGCAAAAAATTTAAACCGAAAATTAAAATGATCAAACATACTTTTCAGCCATTAATTGACCATTTTCATGCACTTTTATGGAAAAGCAAGTTTAACCCTTACGAGGAATGAAATTTTCAAATAATGACCCTCAATTTTGGAAGTTCTTTAGAAGTTTTTTTAGATAAAAAAAGATAGGCACATTTAACTGTGACCTATCTTATGCGCATTAAATGCTCTTTCGCTTGAATTTGATATTAAGCCGATTTTGTCCCTGTAAAAGGATTGAGAATTTTGATAGAACAATATGTAAGATCCTCTATAATAGCAGGTGCTTGAAGTGCTCTAAATGCCAAATTGTTAAGTGACTCAAAACTGCCTCCGGTTATTAGAGAAAGTAATCCTGCAGGCACACCAATAATCCCATCAACAACTCTGGTCACAATACAAGAAATTGCCAATAGTGCATATGTTAAACGTGAAGCCACATGACGTTTTAAGAAATTATCGGAATTGTAACATGTTCGTGCTATATCCTTTATTGGTTCAATGAACAAATCAGAGACAAAGCCATTGCCATCTGCCGTTATCATTGGAAGCTGATGTTCAGCCAGTGACCCCAGGTATTTCGTAAAAGGTGTTGCATTTTTTGATACTCTAGCTGGAAATTTTGCTTCAGGATTTATCATTTCCATTAATTGTTTGTACGGTAAAAGCAAAACAACTTTAGAGGAACCAAGATGGTATATGGAGAATTTATAGACTGTCTTGCTCTTTCCATAAGTTAATAGTGTTCCAAATCCTGCGCCCATTCCAATTAGTGAATCAGCACTTGTTGTTAGAAAGGAAAGTGCTGCCAATCCCAAATGGGCTGCTTTAGTTGATAGATTTGATGAATCCATATGTTCTTTTATATACGATTCCGCCGGTTTAATAATTGAGTGTGTTAAACTAACATAAGACATGTTTAATCCCTTTTTTTAATTTGTATCATATTTTAATTTATATTGAAAATAAGATTACACTATAATTGTTAAGATCTTATTAAGATTGATGGATTTATTTTTTTGCACGACAGAGTCTTAAATTGAGATATCTAACTCTTTTTTCCTTAAACTATAAAAGCTTTTTGTATGTATATTACGTAAATTTCTTATTGTCATGCAATCACTACTCATGTTAAAGTTTATCTCCGTTACATTGAAGGTCTTACTGAAATAGACCGATCTGCTTTTATTGAAGACAATGACTTTACCGTTATAAATTTTAAATACGAGCTATAATTTTTTCTGTATAAATTAAGAGCTTTTTTCATTTTGGAAGGAACCATGAAATATTTATTAACCCTATTTTTCTTTTTTTGTTGCGCTTTTTCAGAACCAATAGTAGCAAATAGCGCACAAGAAGCCTACAATGAAGGCATAGCAGAGGCAGAGCATTACATTAATGAAAAAGGGCATCGCCTACGTTATTCTTTTTTCAAAACTCCTTTAGAATCTAAAGGAACTGTAGTCTTTGTTCAAGGAAGAGGCACTTTTTTAGAATTTTATGAAATAATCATCGTCCCATTATTAGAGCATGGCTTGGATGTTTGGATGTATGATTTAAGTGGACAAGGAGGATCTTCGCGCCTAGTAAGAAGTGAAGATCATGATCAAGATACTTTTCAATATATGCAACATATAGATAGTTTTGAACATTACGTAGATGATCTTAACGCCTTTGTCGAAGACATTGTTATACCTAATGCTCCTGGCAAATTGCTATTAGGGGGATATTCTACGGGTGGACATGTGGCTTTAAGGTATTTGCAAATAAAAAGTGCGACACATCCTTTTCAGATTGGTTTTATGATTTCACCTTTATTAGCTTTGGAGACTCCACTCTCCAGCGCACTACCTTATTTACTATGGAGCGCTTCTTGGTTCATCAATTTGGAAAGCTACATCCCGGGTGCAGGACATGGGGATCCCATACTTACAATGCCCTATGAAGGTAACCCCTATTCCACTGATGAAGCAGGTTTTTTTGAGTTGAAGCAGCTATGTATTTCGAACAGGCAGTTCTTAATGGGAGGAGTGAGTTATGGCTGGGTAAAAGCTGCAGCTGATTCCCTTTCTATTTTATGGTCTGAAAAAGAGATTGAATCGATAAAAATCCCAATTTTAATAGCAACGGCCGGAAACGATGAAATTGTTGATGTCTCATATAATGTGAAATTCGTAAATAAACTTCCCCAAGGACATCATCTTTACATTCAAGAGGGACGACACGAGTTATTTCGCGAAAAAGAAGAAATAAAAACACTCTTGAGAACAGAATTAGATCAATTCTTGATTAGACAATTGGAAGCTTGGTAAAAATTGCATTCTTTTGTCTCTGCTATTTTTTTTTAACGATGAAGCATGAGGAATAACTGGATTTAAAACGGCTTACAAGATGCTTTTTTTTTATTTTTTTACTTGAATAACATTGCCAATTGAGATATTCATAATTAAAAAAATAAATTTAGAGGTTGATATGAAGCCCAAAGAAAAAATAAATGAACCGAAAGCAGCGGGTGGGGAACTTCACCAAACAGCCAATAATGAAACTCCCATACTTACGACAGCGCAAGGGGTTCCTGTTTCGGATGATCAAAATTCATTAAAAGCAGGTGATAGGGGTCCTACAACCCTTGACGATTTCCATTTACGTGAAAAATTATTTCATTTCGATCATGAGCGTATTCCGGAACGGGTCGTACATGCAAGAGGCTATGGAGTCCATGGTTTTTTTGAAACCTACAAATCCCTTATCGACATTACTTCTGCAGATATTTTCCAGCGTACAGGTGAGAAAACGCCGGTTTTTGTACGTTTCTCTACAGTGGTTGGAAATAAAGGATCTTCAGACTTAAGCCGTGATGTGCGTGGTTTTGCTGTTAAGTTTTATACAAAACAGGGAAATTGGGATCTTGTAGGTAATAACATCCCTGTGTTTTTTATTCAGGATGCAATAAAATTTCCCGATCTCGTTCACGCTGCAAAGCCAGCACCTGATAGAGAATTTCCTCAAGCACAAGTAGCTCATGATAATTTTTGGGATTTCATTTCATTGATGCCGGAAAGCATGCATATGATTATGTGGGCAATGTCGGACCGTACAAGTCCTCGTTCATTTCGTTTTATGGAAGGATTTGGTGTCCATACTTTCCGTTTTGTAACTCAAGAAGGAAAATCATCTTTGGTTAAATTCCATTGGAAACCAAAGCTTGGCATGCAATCCGTTTTATGGGATGAAGCTGTGAAGATAAATGGGGCTGATCCTGATTTCCATAGAAGAGATTTATGGAATGCCATTCAGTCAGGAAATTACCCAGAATGGGAGCTTGGAGTGCAAATATTTGACGAAAAATTTGCAGAATCTTTCCAATTTGACGTTCTAGATGCAACTAAGCTGATTCCTGAAGAAGAAGTCCCTATTCAAATGATTGGTCGGCTTGTCTTAGATCGTTGTGTCGACAATTTTTTTGCCGAAACAGAACAAGTTGCCTTTTGCACAAATAATATAATTCCAGGTATTGACTTTACAAATGATCCTTTGCTACAGGGACGTAATTTTTCTTACTTAGACACACAAATTAAACGACTTGGGAGCCCTAATTTTACCCATCTTCCTATTAATGCACCTAAATGTCCTTTCCTTAATTTTCAACAAGATGGCCACATGGCCATGCGGAACCCAAAAGGAAGGGTTAATTATGAGCCTAACTCCTGGGAGCAACCTCAAGGAGGCCCAAGAGAGTGTCCTGTAAAAGGATTTAAAAGTTTCCCTGAACCAACTTCAGGATTAAAAACCCGTGATCGATCGGTCAGTTTTGCAGACCATTATAGCCAAGCCCGTCAGTTTTATAAGAGCCAAACATCGAACGAACAGGATCATATTGTAAACGCATTAGTTTTTGAGTTAAGCAAAGTTGAAAATCCTGACATTCGTAAACGTGTAGTCTCTCATTTGCCTCATATAGATACAGTTTTAGCAAATCGTGTAAAAGCTGGTTTAGGAATAGATGAAAATATTGTTCCCGCAGAAATTGCGAAGGAGCCTGTCGATCTCCCTCCCTCACCAGCACTTAGTATTCTGAAGAATTCTTTAAAGTCTTTTGAAGGCAGAAAGGTAGGTATAATAGTTACTGACGGCGTAGAGGATTCTTATCTAGAGGAATTAAAAACTCAATTAAAAAAAGAAAAATGCAGTTTTGAAATTATTGCGCCAACAGTTGGTGGAGTGGTAACAAAAAGCGGCAAACGCTTACCGGCAGACCAAAAACTTCAAGGAGCTCCATCTGTGCTTTATGATGCGGTTGTGATTCTTTCTTCATCAGAGGGAATAAAAGCTCTTGCTCAATTTGCTGCTGCAAAACAATTTGTTACTGATGCTTTCAACCATTTAAAGTTTATTGGTTACACCAATAGCATGAAATTACTTTTTGAAAAAGCAGGCATTATTTCAGAGCTTGACAAAGGCTGTATTGAATTTAATGACTTGAAAGATATAAATACGTTTCTATCGGAATGTCGAAATATCCGTTTCTGGGAAAGAGAATCAAAGGTGGTCCCCTAGTAGGCTATAAGTTAAATTTATAACTGGATCAACTCTGAGAGCTTCTGTCCCTGGAATTTAAACAATTCAAGGGACAGGCAAATTGCCAGTGCCGATTTCTAACAACAATGCTGCAACTTTAAGTTAGATTACACTTCGAGATGGTTCGGCCTTTTGGTCCATCCCCTTCGCGCAAGACACCTTTAGAATGGAGAAGTTCTACAGCCTCTGCGGAATCTTTAACTTTTGAAGCGCTACGTACCAACATTTCTTCTTCAAATTCGTTAAGTACAGTTTCTCTAAGGCCGGTTTCTTTCCATTTAGAAAAGGTACATCCTATTGAAATATTGCGCGCAAGGACCAGTGCATCCAAGAGTGCTTGATTTGCGCCTTGTCCTTTAAATGGGCTCATCGGGTGAGCCGCATCTCCGATCAAAGTAATGGCCCCGGCTTTTTTTAAATATTGGGGATTGAGCAATTCTCTGTCATACACGGGATAACCCGAAATTTGTGCGGTTTTGGTAGCTGATAAAATTTGAGGAATGGGGATATGCCAATCTTTTGTTCTACGACAAGCTTCTTCTTTAAGTGCGAGAGGTCCTTTTGCGCTTAAAGTTTTAGCATCTTCTTCTCTCATAGGGAAACTAAATTGCCACATTACCTCACTTAACGAGTAAGGCATCATGTACATCCGCTCATAACCATTGACGGTTTGAAACACCGTAGTCAAGTCGAGCAAGGAACTTTCAAGGTCATTAAGAGCCTCTAAAGAACAAATACCCAAAATTACCACATAACCAAGATACCTTAGTGTATCATCCTCACCAACAATTAAACTGCGCACAACACTTCGAATGCCATCGGCACCCACCAGTAAATCGGCTTTCGCATTTTTGATCTCACCGTTAACTTGAAAGCGCAATTCAAGTCCTTTATCTTCACATTTTGTGAAACTGACTAATCGATGCCCCCATTTCAAGGCATTATGGTCACCTAATTGTTTCATCAAATCTAAGCGCAGAGCTTGCCTTGGGATATGCACATTTACACGCTTTGGAGATTTAGTTTTATTTAAATGCGTCCTCATCCCCCATTCAATAATTTCTTTTCCATCTGTGGTATGAACCACATGGCGTGTGGAGTTGCCAGCATTTTTTAAAGAGAAAAGACCAAATCCTTTAATTGCGTTACTTGCTTGTTGCAAGGTAAGTCCGTAGCCCTGAGCCCGTGAATCAAAGCTGTTATCACGCTCATAAAGAGTAAATGGAATACCACGATGCAAACAAGCGACAGCCAATGCTACGCCCCCAATACCTGCACCAATGATTGCTACGTGTGGAAAATTTTCTGAATCCACTATAGGCTGATTTTCAGCCGGAATCAATCCAGATCCCGTGCAATTATCGCATAAATATTGGGTAACTTTAGGGCGTAGTGCAACCTTTCCTTCGATCTGGTTTTTTTCGTATTCATCAAGTGCTGTTTGGTAACGGACTTTCGATTTCTTAGTGAGCTTAAAGTTTTTTTTGCCGCGTCCGTAACATTTTGGACAAATAGTCCAGTATGCCTCTTTATTTTCCATTTTTCAATCTTCCTAATAATGTAATAGTCTAATTTAACATGAATGAAATTTAAAGTCAGTCAGAATAGATTATCCTCTTCACTTCGTATTGAGTTGCATCCAAATTGGATGAAATTTATAATAAACAACTAAACTCCAAGAGGAAAATTATGAACTTACAAGAACAAATTCAGCAGCATAAAGAGCTTAGCATAAGAATTGAGGAGCTAGAAGAGCAAAAAAAGCTACTGGGTCAACTAATCATGCAGTCTATGACAGGTAAATTGCTCCAATTAGGACCTTATATTGTTAAGCGCTGCTCTCGCCTTTCGATCACAACACCTTTGGAAGTTGCACGCCCACTAAACGCCATAAAAATGGAAGAAATCGTCGATAAAGACACGATCAAAGCTCTATATAACAGTGGCATGCCCATTTCAGGCGTCAAAGAAGTCAATTACATTCAAGTTTCACTAAAACAATCTTAAGTTTCATCATCTACAACTTTTAAGTGATTGATGAGATCGTGAAAGAATGGAGCTGACCATATAGCCAGCCTTTGCTTGTCGGGAATGAACACTTCAACATCTGATTTAGCTAATCCCCAATCAATCTCATTTATCTTTGCATGGATTCTTTCTAGCAATTCGTTTTTCCCAAATTTTTCGTCAGAGTGTAAATGCCCTGTTTGTCGCATCCGCTCCCTCAAATGAGCTAAATTTACCGAAATACCTCTTTGTACATACCAAATAACATCATACCAATCTCTTCCTTTAATTCGTTTTTTCCAGTTTCGACAAAGAGCCGCATGCATTTTTCCAGCGAAAAGATCAGTAATCTCATATGTAGAAACATAAAAAGGAACCGGATTTGTGACTAATTTACTTTGAGGCGGAAAATGCAAAAGAGGTGGCGTGGTATCAATCTCAAGCTTGATTTGTATTTTTTGCTCAGGATGAATTCCCTTTATTTTTTCTTTTCCTTGAATGGATAATAACATGGAAAGAGTGTTCCCTTTTAAAAATGCAGACCAAATGCCACTGTCATTTTTTTCCTTCAGGCTAATATCTAACAAAAAACCCATAGCCAAAAGCTCTTGGTGCATTCCTTGAAGGAAGGGAGTGAAGTTAAATTCAGGGTCGGGTTTCAATAGAGAAAAATCAAGATCTTCACTATATCGATCTAATCCATACAAATTCTTAAGGCGGTTCCTCCATAAAAAACAGCGTGTTGAAAAAATTGGTGTCGAGCAAGTCCTAAAAGGGCTGTTTGCTGTAGAATTTCTCTTAGTTTATCAATTTGAGGCATGCTATCAGGGTAGCTGTTAATCATCTGCACAATACTTGAATCAAAATTCATAATAATCCTACTAAATCTATAAGGTAGTTGACATGTTTGGAACGATAAGATTTCCCTATCTCTTTTAATAACTCTTTATTTAACTCGCGAAAGCATTCTCGATCTATTCGTTTGGATTCTACTAATTCATCAAAAAGTTGTTCTTTATCTAGATTCTTACATGTCTTGAAAACAAGATCAGCTAACGCTTTTTCAGGACTCGCTATTAAAAATCCCCCTATCATATTGGGGGATTTTTTTTGCGTAACTCCTATGGAGTAACTATTTGATGTTAAAGAGAAATAGGAAAAATCACCAATCGGTGTATGGTATTCTTTATTTCTACCTAATGCCATACTTGTTACAGTGTGGACTCGCTCGGGTATCATTCCATAAAACGATAATGCCCATTCCATACTTACATAGGATGGGCCATATAGAAGATTAGCTACCTGCTCAAAGGGAATAACTTTAGAAGTTCCTTCTAGTAATTTTTCATTTATCAGGTAAAACCCATTTTTCAACCGGATTAACTCTTCGTTTTTCACCATTCTTAAAATAACTTCTCTTGGTTTCTTAAACTCTGTTAAAAACCTTAACAGAGTCTGAGCATCTACATATGGAGTTTCAATAAGTTTTAATGGATTTTTCATAAATTTCCTTGACCTATCATCTTTTCTTTATTTTACCTGAATTCCTATTTAAAATGGGAATTTTAGCAAAAACGTTTAAGAAAAACCCCAGAATTCCTACTATGAGTGGGAATTTTGGCAGTGGCTCAAATTACAACCCATTAATTAACAGTTAGTACTGTTTAGTTTTAGATTGTTGTTATAATTTAGTTTAAGTTATTATAAAATATAGGATTTATATCGATTTGAATCAGGAGGATTCTATGGAACCTTTAAAAAATCCACAAGAACCTGTCTTATCTTCAGCACCTGAAAAGAAAAAAGAGGTTTCGCTACCACTAGATGTTAAAGAACACATTTTTTCCTATTTAGAAGATGATGATTTGGCCAACACCATCCAAGTGAGCCCATCATTTAAAGCCATCACTTTGGAGCTGTCAAAAAATGAGCTCAAGTTAATCGAGTCTTATGTCAGTTGGCTCTTGCAAAAGTTGGATCATGGATCAGAGGGGAAAAATGAACTAATGAAAGCCATGGAGGGCACCAAAATTTTTGATGATTCCATTAAACTTGCAGAAATTAAATCATCTACAATGGGTTTAATAAAGACCATCTTAACTATCATGAAGGGTTTTGATAGTGAAAAAATACATAATTTAGAATTACTTGCTCAAAAAGAAAATACCCCTCCACATTTTGGAAAATTTTTTAAATTAGTTAATATTGAAAAAGAGATTGAGAGGGCAACCATCATCCTAGAAAAAAACGAAATGCTTTCTTACACAGAGTATCAAAACATCTTAAGTAAGGTGTGTAGCCAACTTATTGATCTTGGACAATTTGATCAAGCTTTTGAAATTGCATATAAAATCTCTTCAAACCGTGCGATTGAAGGGGTTATTAGATCATTAGTATCAAACAACAATTTAGGCAAAGCCTCTGAATTGATTAACAAAACAATGAAGACATTCCCCAACACCTCAGAAAACTTCAACAAAAATTCGTTTATCTTGGAAATGATAAAAATATTTAAAACCAATATGCAGTTTGATAAATCTTTTGAAATGTTAGAACTCTTACTCCAAACTAAATACATTTCAAAACCCTTAGCAAAAAAAGAATTCGATATTATTATTAGCCGACCACCTTTGTCTGACTTAATAAATACAGGGTTAAAATTTATTCAAACAGAACCTGATTTTATTTCAAAATACCCGGCTTTTGCAAGAGTTGTAAAATCCATCTTAATAATTGATCCAAAAAATAAGATAAAAAATTCAATCCCCGAAGCTGCCCTCGATGCAATAATTATTAAGGAAAACGAAACATTAAATCGCGACAAGCCTCTTCGATCCAATTTATAAAAAACAATTCATGCCTCCCCTGCTCACTTTCTTTCATAATACATTTTAAAAAAATATTATTTCGTATGTTTTTCAGGATATTGATTAAAAAGGATTACCTTGGTATAATATTTTTCAAAAAGTTATAGAAGGTAATCATGTCAGCAGTTATTCAAGCAAAAAAGCAAAAACCTCTGATAAGTAAATCTAAAGCTACTTTTAATCGCTTACGAAAAAGTATTGAAAAACTAGAGAATGAACTAAACACGGTTAATAGGAGTTTAGATGAATGTCTTTCCATTTACCAAAGAAATGTGCAACCAAGCGAGCGTGAACTTGGGAACGTATTTAAGGAAATTGTGAAACATTTATATGAAAACTATAAAAATGATAAGCGTTTAAAGAAAAAAGAAAAAGAGACTTTAAAAAACATCGTTTTAGATAAAATTCAGAATATCATTGAACTTGGTTCCTTTAATATGAGCGAAGATACTGTAATTAAAGAAATTGTTGAAGATCTTGAAAATGTAAATTTTGATGAAATCAAACTTGCAAAAATTAATGATTTAAAAGATGAAATGATTGAAAAGTTTCATGATGAAGGAATTGATATCGATTTATCTTCTTTTAGCGATGAAGATAATCAAGAGGATATCATGAGGAAATTTGCAGAAGCATTTGCCCGTGCCCAAGAAAATGCAGGCGATGAATTTGAAGAAAAGCCAAAATCAAAAAAGCAACTCGACCTGGAAGAAAAAGAGAAGAAATTGGAAGCTTTGCAAAAACAAGGATTAAGTGGTATTTACAAGCAGCTTGCAAAAGTTTTACATCCCGATCTAGAACAAGATTTAAATTTAAAAAAAGACAAAGAAAAGCTGATGAAAAAGCTTACCACAGCCTACGATAATAAAGACTTACACACTCTGCTACAGCTTGAGCTTGAGTGGATGAGTGGTAATAGTGCAAAAAAAGAACAAACAGAAGATCAGTTGAAAATTTTTAACGCTCTTTTAAAACAACAAGTGAATGAGCTAAAAAGTGAAATTGATATGGCTTTTGAAAATCCCAAATATCAGTCTATTCAGCGTTATTTATATGGTAGCACTTATGAAACGATTTTTAAACTTACCATTTTTAATGATCGTTTAAAAAATGATATAAATGAGTTTAAAAAAGAATTGAAAATGTTAAAGAGCGGTGACCGAACCGTCCGCGAAATCATCAGATCAGCATATTAAATTATTATATGTTTTTTAAATTTTTTAATATTTGTAGCTATAACGTATCCTTTTCTTGAAGAAAATTACCGAATGATCGTCTTAGGGACGATATTAAAGACGCCACATTAAACTAGAAACATCACCTAATCATTCCGCAATTATTGTAGCACCACACTATTGTTTTTCGCTCGACATTACTAACTTTATTACCTATTGTAAAAATTGAATAGTACAAGGAAAGACATGAGCAAAATACGAAATGTAAATTACTGCAGTAATAAAATGGGAAGTCCGTTTTGTTGTCTTTGTGTCAATTTAGCATTAATTGCAGGAATTTACCTTGCATCTATTTGGGGTAGATCCATGGGAATTGAGGGGCCGGCGCTTTTCATTTCTATTTTTTGGCCAGCCACCGGACTTTCTTTAAGCGCATTGCTCCTATTTGGATACAAGGTAGGAATTGGTGTTTTTGCAGGTAACTTTATCTATAACTTTGTCGTCTTTAATGCTTTTCTACCGGAATTTTCAACATCTATCATTAGTGTGATGGTACTTTGCGTTACAATAGGCTCACTTATTCAGGCAATGATTAGTGCCTACATCATGAAAAACTATTCCACACCCCTCTTTTTTCATAATGTTAAAGACATTTTCATTTTCCTCATTCCTGCAAGTTTACTGCCTTGCGTGATTGGTAGTAGCATAGGTATTGCTGTTCTCGTATTATTAGGAGAATTGGACAAAAGCTTAATTTTAACAGCATGGCTAACATTTTGGCTTGGCGATACAATAGGTATTTACGTCATCACACCTCTCATTATGATCTGGTCACTACAACCTACCGATGTTAAATTTTCAAATCACATTCCTTCAATTAGTTGGATGGCATTTCTTTTTGTTTTATTTTCATTTTTCACCTACTATTTTAAACTAACTCTCCCCCAATTGTTCGTTCCGATCAGTATCTGGGCAGCCTATCTTTTCAGGATGCACGGGGCTTCACTTGCCATCTTTCTGATGACAGCAGCCTCCATTGCCTTTGCTAATGCCCAAGGTTATGAAGGTGTTGAACTTACATCAATAATCACCTTTATTGCCGTAACGATCGCTGCATCATTAATTATTGCAGCAGTCGTTAATGAAAGGGAGGAGGCTTTTGCACTTCTTGATTCTCGAAACATCTACCTTGAAAAAGAAGTGGATGTGAAGGAAGAAATTCTTGAATATGTGAAACAAGAAGCGTCACAAAAAAATAGATTAACCACTAGTTCAACTCTGCACTTGCAGCTCGCACAAAATCAAATCCCATTAAATGCCATTGAATTATGCACAAAAAGATCGGAAAAAATTTTGGAAGAGATTCAAACGTTTTTAAATAAACATAAAACATTGAATGTAAGTGAAAAAGAATTAATCGTTCAGAAGCTTCGCCAAATGAAGCAAGAACTGTCTGATACTGCAAAGTCTCAAAAACTCCTCGTCCAAATCTTGGAAAACCTCAAAAAAACCTTATAATTTTTTCTCTACAGAGGACACAAAGTTATCCACCTTTTACAACCGCTAAGGGGGACCTTTTTACCGCGAAGGACTAAGAAGAAGCGCAAGCTTACGCTGCGGGAAGAAACGCGAAGAAAGCGCGATAAGTGAAAAAATTTGGACCTCTACAATCTATAACATTTTCGATTTTTTTAACAGTGAGGCAGTGAGAAAGACATGAGGTCAGTGAGGGGCTATGAATTCATAACGTTCTCTCTGACCTCATGTCTTTCTCACTGACTCACTGGTAAAAAATCAGAAACTTTTTACTTTCAAGTAGCACCAGTATATATGCCTCCCTTGCCCCTTGCCTCTCTCTTGCTCCTCTGTGTACTCAGTGTTAAAAAACAACATCTGCTCTTCTAGCCTGAACGCTTTTTAATGTAGCATGCAACTTCTTTACATAAAGTATCTAATAAATGATATTCATCAACAGTCAGCGGACGTTTATCTGGTGATCTGTAAATTAAAAGGCCGAAAGTCTCATTAGAGACTTTAAGTGGAATATAAAGGTTTTCAGAAAATGGTAATGTTTCTGTAGACCAGCCTGCTTTTTGACCATTCTCAAAGGCCCATATAGCAGTATTAAGCTCTTTTGGTTGACTTAGTAGAGGGATTTCATCGGGTTTAAATAAACTATTAGTTTTAATAACAAATTTATAACTGCCGTCTAAGTTTTTTGGCATTTCTGATTCAATAGATTCAAAAACTTCATTCAATGTAGCTGAACCATCAATGGAGCTTAAAATTTCTTCGAAACGAGAAGTTTGTTTTGTACTATTATTTATAAAAAATTGTTGTTTAAATTTATCTGCAAAAAAGCTGATACCAATAGCAGTAAAGACATATAAAAGTAGGATTACTAAATCTTCTGTCTCTGAGAAAGGAGAGTGGGTGAGTTGCGGGATAAAAAAAATGCTCCAAATAAGAAAAAACAGAATCGAAGCAAAAATAATGGGCCCTGTATTGAAAAAAATACTTAAAGCGCTTACGCTAATAAAAAATAAGAATTCGGCAACCCTATAACCCAAAAGTGAAAGCGTTGCAAAACTTGCCAATCCTATCAAGGGTACTAAAAGTAAAATGCTAAAATAATCTAAAATTTTTGACTGCACAGGAAAAGAAAATGATTTTTTCTTTTCAAAATCCGTGTACTTATCTTCTCTAATGACGTGAATATCAACATTTCTACACTCTGTTGAAAGCCTAGTCATTAAGTTTAAGCCTTGGAATAAAGAGTGAAAATAATTATTTGACGCTCTTCCTAAAATGATTTGAGTTATGCCGCGCTGAAAAGCGACTCGCTTGATACCTTTGGCAATATCCGGATCATTAATAGTGACTACTTCTGCCCCTAAGTTTTCTACCAATCTAAAATTTTTTTCAAGTTGTAGCATCTGCTCTGAAGTTTTACTTGTACCGGTGTTCACATAAACTGCAATCCAAAAGGCATTTACACGGCTTGCTAAATGCCTTGCAGTTCTAATTAACTTATGGGAGCTTCTGTTAGAACTGATTGCTACAAGAAACTTCTCTTTTGTTCTCCATTCAATCTTGCCATCTTTTGTTTTGATTATACGGCTTAATTCAATATTAATTTTATCGGCAACGTAGCGAAGGACGATTTCACGTAAAGCTGTCAGCTTGTTTTTCTGAAAAAAATGTTGAATGGCAATCGCTGATTGATCGGCTGTGTAGACTTTGCCCTCTTTTAACCGTTGCAAAAGTTCATCAGGAGTTAAATCGATCAACTGAATGGAATGGGCTTTTTCGATAATCATTTCAGGTATGATTTCCCTGACATTCATTTCAGTGATGCCGACAACCGTTTCGCTTAAAGAATCAATATGTTGAACATTTAAGGTGGTATAAACATTGATTCCATGATCTAGAATTTCAATTACATCCTGCCATCTCTTTTCATTTCTTGAACCCGGAACATTACTGTGGGCAAGCTCATCTACCAAAACAACACTAGGATGCAGGCTAATGATGGCGTCAACGTCCATCTCTTTAAATTCTTTTTCTTTATATAATAATATTTTCATGGGGATCTGGGGTAAGCTTTCCATGAGAAGTTCAGTCTCGGCTCGTCCATGCGATTCGATTGTGCCAATTAGTACGTTAATTTGTTCTTTTTTTAAGGTCCTCGCTTCTTCTAGCATGGCGTAAGTTTTTCCGACCCCTGCCGCCATCCCTAAAAAAATTTTTAAGCGTCCTTTACTGCGTTGAGCTTCCTCAAGCTTAATTGCTTCTAAAATCTCTTGTGGGCTAGGTCTATCATAAAAATTCATTGTATTATCCATGGATTTCATTCTTTACAATCGCTCAACTTTTGTCAACTAAATATTTTAATGTTTGCCTTTTTAATTTAAATGGGCGTATGCTCGAATTGGTTAACCGCTTAATAAATGGTTGAACCACTTAACAAAAGGATCTATATGAAAAAAAATAAACTATTTCTACTTTTAATTGCTGGCGCTTGTCTTATCGGTACACAACATACCGGTTTAGAAGCTCGTCAAACTACTGGTGAAAAGGTTGATGATGCCATCGATTATACAAAAGATAAGTACGATGAAGCAAAAGACAAAACTAAAGACACATATGACAATGTTAAGGATAAAACCAAGGATGGCATTAATAATGGTATTGACAAAACCAAAGATGGCCTTGATAAAGTAAAAGATAAACTTAGATAATTTAAGTTTATATCAAAAAGACCGCTTACCTTACGGTAAGCGGTCACAAAACACAACTTACTGTCTATATTCTGCCCTCACAGCATCAAAGCCCTACAAATCTTCCAATGCAATCTCTTTTTAACACTCTTATAAAAAAAGTATAGAACAACGTACAAACTATTGTAAAACAATAATTTTAATCGTTGCTTTTTTCTTTTTAATTACTGTACACTCAAACTGGTTAAACAATTTGCTTTTACAATTTTTTAGAATATGTTTCTAAAATGTTTTGGATCAATTACAACCACTTAACAAAAGGATTTATATGAAACAAAATAATCTATTTGTACTTTTACTTAGCTGCGCTTGCCTTATCGGTACACAAAATACCGGCTTGGAAGCTCATCAAAGAACACCTGGTGAAAAGGTTGATGATGCCATCGATTATACAAAAGATAAGTACGATGAAGCTAAGGACAAAACTAAAGAAGCATATGAAAATGTTAGGGACAAAACTAAAGAAACATATGAAAATGTTAAGGACAAAACAGAAGACACATATGATAAGGTTAAGGAAAGAACCAAGGAAGGCATTAGAGATGGTATTGACAAAACCAAAAATGGCCTTGATAAAGTAAAAGATAAACTTAGATAATTTAAGTTTATAAAAAAGACCGCTTACCTGAAGGTAAGCGGTCGCTAAATCAAACCTTACGGTGCAATTGTTATTGCTACAGGTTTACCGTTAATCAAGATTGATGTCGGTATAAAGTTTGATGAAGAAGAAGTAATGACCATACCAAAATTCACGGCATTCTGACCATTAGGCAACAAAGCCTGCCATCCTTCCACTACAGTCCCATTGATCTGACCATTTTGAATGCTCTTATAAACAACATTCCAAAATGAAGTCACACTCTTATATGAACTGTTCGTAACAGCAATCGTCCATGGTGTTGCTATTTTTACAGAACTATTATTTTTTACATAAACATTGATTGTGTTCATATAAATTCCGGATCCCGGATTTTCCTGCCAACCTGGACCGACCTGAACAGTAGCAGTTATGTCCTGGCTTGGAACCACAATGGGTGTGCCTACATAAGTTATTGAAACATTCGCCGTACCACCATCGGTAACAGTGATTGTCTGAGGGCTTGCTGTAAACTTCATTGTTGCGGTTGTTAGGGTTGGTGCCGTTACAGTATAAGTACCAACAGGTAATGTATTGCAGACAGCAACGTTAAAATCAGTGAATGCATAGGTCTGATTGCTAATCACAACTGATTTTAAATCACTTTTTGCTAATCCCGTAACCGGTTTGATTGTTACACACACCTTACCCTGTTTTACAGGAGTTACAATTGGAGTTCCTACATAAGTAATTGAAACATTCGCCGTACCACCTTCGGTAACAGTGATTGTCTGCGGGCTTGCTGTAAACTTCATTGTTGGGGTTGTTAGAGTTGGTGCCGTTACAGTATAAGTACCAAAAGGTAATGTATTGCAGACAGCAATGTTAAAATCAGTGAATGCATAGGTCTGATTATTAATCACAATGGATTTTAAATCAGTTTTTGTTAAACCGGTAACCGATTTAATCGTTATGCAAGCCTTACCAGTTTTTGCAGGAACTATAATTGGTACACCTACATAAGCTATAGTAACAGTCGTAGTCCCACCATCGGTAACAGTGATCGTTTGCGGGTTCGCCGTAAACTTCATTGTTGCGGTTGTTAGGGTTGGAGCTGTTACAGTATAGGATCCAACAGGCAGTGTTTGACAGACGGTTTGATTTAAATCTGTAAAAGCAAAAGACTGATTGTTAATAACAATAGGTTTTAAATCACTTGGATTCAAGCCGTCAACGGATTGGACTGATATACATAAAGAGCCTGTTTTTACAGGATTTACCGCTTGACTATACCAAGGTTTTAGCCCAATAGTTGCCAAATAATCAATTTTTTTCCAAATAATTGTTAGCCAATCATCAGCAACTATTCCGCCGGTATCACTGCTGTTAGCATTCCAAGACCAGTAAAACCAATTTTTTATAGCGTTGTGTTTGCCATCAGCTCCAGTGCCTGTATTGTTGAGGTATTTTGCAATATCTTGCATCGAGGTTATATCGTTTGGAGTCTCAAAACGAGAACCAAACTCACCGATAGCTACAGGAAATGTTTTACAGATGGTGCCATTGCAATATCCGGTTTTTGTCAAATAACCAAATGATTCAGATAATCTTGCATTTAAGCCTGGACCCGAAAAATTTTGTGTCGCACCGGTAACACTTGGTGGGTACACGTGGGGCGAAATAACTACTTGATTAAGATAAGGCTTTGTAAATAAAGCATTAAAAAATGCACTAGGATTGCTCATTCCACTTTGACTTGTTGCAAAACCATCTCCCCAATTAGCTCCAATGTTACCTTGACCTGTACCTTCAATAAAAAACAACGCTTCCGGATTGATCGGATAAACCGCATCCATCACAAGAGTGTAAAGCTCCTGTAGCCCAGGTCTTGAAGAGGAAGCTTCCCATTGAATGCCATATTCATCGGGTTCATTTAAAATATCGATCATGAGCATTTTTTTTGAAATCGGATCTTGAGAAATTTTTGTAACAAGATCTGTCCATTGCTGAACCCATTTTGCTTTATTCTCTAAAACCGTTTGATCTTCTCTTAGATGATTGTCAATTAAGACATAAAATCCATTTTTTGCAAAAAAATTCACTGTCCACAAAAAACGATTGAGTGTGGTGTCGTTTGGAAAATAATTATCACACTGACCCTCAATTCTTGGTGGTGGGGCAATCATTGCAGGAATGGTTTTACCAACAACAGCAATCAAAGGATTTGTTACGCTCGCCTGAATTTGGCTTGTCGTTGGTATTTGACAGGGTCCGGCAAATCCGACCGGTGATAAATTATAAATGTCTTTAAAGCTAAACGGCAAACGTACAGCATTAAATCCAAGCAGTTGCATACGGTAAACCACCGTTGCAAAATCGCCGGCTATTGCCCCTGAACCACTCCAAAGACCATCGACCATTGTTTGGCCATTGTTAAATCCAAACCAATTGACTCCGTGAAGTTCTATTGGCTGTCCATTGGAATTTAATATTTGATCACCGTTTGTTGTCATTGCTGACACATTGGTTTGTAAAAATGCGATAACAAAAAATACCATAAGCATTTTTTTTAATCTCATCATCATTGCCTCCTTTTGCAAAGTTAAAATTTGAATTAAAATTCACATTGCATCATTTCAACATTAATTTCAAAAAAAATATTTACAGCCTCAGCAAATCTTATATATTTTCACATCTAAATGTCTTAGTGTCTAAAAAATCAAAAAAAACTGTTGATTATTTCTATCTTTAAAATAAATGGTGTGGTATTATAAATGATTAGAAACTAAAAAACATCATAGGAAACAATGTCATTTAAAAATCTAGGTCTTCGTCAAGAAATCACTAAAGCCATCGAAGAAAAAGGCTACACAGAAGCTACACCCATTCAAATTAAATCTATTCCCCTCATCATCAAGGGTCACGATATTTTAGCGAGCGCTCAAACAGGTACCGGAAAAACCGCAGGCTTTACACTTCCTCTTTTGCAAGTGTTAATGGACAACAGAAAAAAAGATAACAGCCGCGATGTGCGTGCATTAATTTTAACACCCACCCGCGAACTTGCTGCCCAAGTTGCAGATAGTGTTAAAACCTACGGAACACATTTACCGTTTAAAACAGAAGTTATTTTTGGTGGTGTTAACATAAATGCACAGATTAAAAAATTAAAAAGCGGTGTTGACATTCTGATTGCCACCCCGGGAAGACTTTTAGATCTTGTCTCTCAAAAAGCTCTTGACCTTTCTAAAGTTGAAATTTTAGTCCTCGATGAAGCTGACCGCATGTTGGATATGGGCTTTATTCATGATATCAAAAAAGTTCTAAAACTCGTACCTGCCAAAAGACAAAACTTACTCTTTTCAGCAACTTTTTCAACAGAAATTAAAACTCTTGCCAACAGTATTTTAAACAATCCTGAAACAATCGAAGTCGCAAGAGAAAACGCTCCGACAGAACTTGTTACACATATTGTTTATCCTGTAGATAATAAGCGTAAAAAAGAACTTCTTACATTTTTAATCTCTTCAAATAAATGGACCCAAGTTTTAGTCTTTACCCGCACAAAACATGGCGCCAACAAATTAGCTTTGCACCTTAGCAATGCAGGAATTCTTTCTGAAGCAATTCATGGCAATAAAAGCCAAAATGCCAGAACTAAAGCGCTTGCCGATTTTAAATCGGGCGCTATTCGAGTGCTTGTTGCAACAGACATTGCTGCAAGAGGACTTGACATTGACCAATTGCCACATGTTGTAAATTTTGAGCTTCCTAATGTTCCTGAAGATTATGTGCATCGCATTGGTCGTACCGGTCGTGCAGGAAACGAAGGTTGGGCTTGCTCACTTGTTTGCATCGATGAACAAAAACTTCTTGCAGATATTGAGAAACTTCTTAAGCGAAAAATTGATAAGAAAATGGAACCAGGCTATGATGTAGATCCAAGTATTGCAGCAGAACCTATTCCAAACGGAAGAAACAGTAATTCGCCAAGACCGCACCAATCAAGACCGCATCAGCCAAGAGGGAATACGCCAAGCCAAGCACCACGAGGACATTTTTCTGCCCGTAAATCAAGTAAGCCTGCAGAGAAAAAGCCTTACGAGAAGTCTTCAACAAGCCGCTCCAAATCCTGGTAGGGATCACATATAACTAGCTACGAATGCACAATTAAATTCATGGCTAGTATTAACGAAAGATGCTAAAAAGATAGAAACGTGAAACTTGTAAAACAAATATAGCTATTTAATATAACATCTCGATTTTTTTACAGGATATGCACGATCGCTGCGCGGCACGATAAGCAGGATAATATCTACCTTCTGAATTGCTAAAGGTTGATATTATCCTGCTTATCATGCCGCGTCAGCGCATGCGCATTAAGCTAAGGAGTAAGTTGCTTAAACAAAGTATTTTAGGATAATTATAAAGCAGGCCTACAGCCTGCATTTTATACAATATCATT
>JBBSJT010000008.1:0-36574 GCA_038257035.1 Chlamydiia bacterium | reverse complement strand
CCTAGGGCGGTGCCCTAGGCTATTATAACTCAGGCTTTCAGCCTGAAAAGACGGTTTTTCAGGGCAAAGCCCTGGTTTATGAAAGCCTAGGGCAACGCCCTAGGTATCAGGATGTTATGGTTGCAGGCTGAAGGCCTGCTTTATAATTACTCTTCTTAGCTTAATGCGTAAGCGCGTAAGCGATCCTGCATATCCTGTAAAAAATCGAAAATGTTAAAGATTGTGGAAGTCTGCAAATTTTTCTTTTGGAGTTGAAAAATGTGTATCTATGAAAGATGCCGGGAGGCGATAAGCCTCCGCGGCGAAAAGCTATTAGCAGCCGCAGCTTTTTGATGAGTTAGGCTTAGAAGAAGAGGAAGAAGATGATGTTTTTGAAGAAGTTGTACCCTCTGTTGCTTTTTGTCCAGCAATTTGGCTTTCATTTTTGTTAAAATTTTTTTGTTTTTTTGATTTCATATAACTCTCCTTAGTTTGTTTAATTTCAAAGAGGAATAGTAGTTATAATTGCTACCCCCCTTTATTGAAGATATGTCAAACTAATGTTTATTTAACAATAACATTCATATATATTTTTATATTTATTATTTCAATAAGCAATGCATTCTCATTCTACCTCTATTTTGCTGTATTAAAATGTAATGATTTGGTAGAATAACATGATATTTTGTTCAATTAATTAAAATAGTGTAAATAAATGATTCCTCCTCTAAAATCAGATTCCCCAGAGTTCATACCACGGTTTAACCCTAGTTTTAATGCTGGGTTGCATAATCTGCTAACCTCTTCGTTACCCCCACTTGTTATAAATCAAAAAGATTCCATCCATGCTCAAATCTTTACTTTCTTGATCAATCAAAATGTTATCGATGAGTTTGGTAATTTGAAAATATTTGACTTAAACCAAAATATTTTTACTGAAAATCAGCTAGGAAGAATAAGTCAATTATTACACCAACCTATAAAAATCAAATTACAAAATGGAGAATTAGAATTTTCCATTTCTTTAAAAAATTTGTTTCGTTCTTTAAAATTGCATACTGTTGAAATAGTTGGCAGTTCCGTTTTTTGGTTGCTTGGTAAAGAATATATGCAAAAAATCTGTGAGATTTTAAACATTCCAAAAGAATTACTGAATTCATTGTGTGATTTTGATAAACCAGTTGCCGACCTTGATATTCGCATCCCCTATATTGACGATCCTGATCTATTTAAAACTTCTATTTGTAAATATTTTGCCACCAAACTAATAGCCAGCAAATATATAGGTTACACGGAAGAGCAGAAAATAGAACTGATCTACAACCAAGCCTTTACTAAATATCACACTCGCAGATCTCCCTTCAACCAAGACCATTTTGGAATCGTTTCTTTTGGTGATCCTGATGAATTTGTTGTGGATTTACTATTTGTTAAATCAATGGAAAGAGAAAATTTATTTAAACATGACGCCGTTAAAATTACACTTGAAAATATAAACACTACTTGTCAACGGGTTGCAAGGTTGATGGGTCCATCTATTTTAGAATCGACCATTTTACGATTAACAAAATTTATTAATGCAGATGAAATCGATCAAATTGATCTAAGAGGCAGTTTAAGGTTATTTACTTATTTGACAAAAGGTTGGAGATTCCAATCAAATGAACTTGAAAGTATTCTTGTTGCAAAATTCATGGAATTTTTTGACAAGACTCTTTTATCAAAAAACGTAAAAAATCATTTCCCAAACAATCCCTTTGCCCCTGTTGTTTTCTGTTTTAATATTTGTCAATTTCTACCAGCGGAAAAAAATCTTTTCTTCACTATTGGAAATGAACTTATTCAGAGCAAAAACACTATATGGGTTGAAAATTCATTTCTTGAAAATTTCTATCATGCAATGAGCCCCTTGAAATTTGAAGTATCCCAAGCAAAGATACATTTTAAATGGATTCAAACTTACTTTCAAATTTTTGGATATCTCTATTTAAATGGAAATGCAATACATCCTGATTTGCAGGTTTTTAAAACATCAATTAATGGAAAGCCACACCTACAATTTAAGTTTAATCTAACAGAACCTCTCTACATTCACGTTAAAGATGATATTTCTAACGCTTGCAAAGATTTTAAAGAATTATTATCTGCCCCAAATATTTATAAAAATTTTATCCTAAAAACAATTTACAGTTTCTCCCAATACCTGAAATTTGAATCACCAGATAAGGTTGATGATTCTAGTTTTGAGGGATATAATGCGGACAGTGATCTTTTAAAAACTCTCTTTGAATGGTGTGAAGATCAAACTGCAGTTATCAATCAGTTAGGATTTAGTCTACTTTGTTTAATTGGAAAAAAGGAAAATAAATCAAATTATCTCACCTATTTATTGCTTAAAACTCCCGCGCTTCTTATAGATGAACCATCGGCTGACTCGCGAGGAAATTTAATCTCCTTATTCTTCTCCTATTGGAATACAACTTCTAACTTTGAAAATTTTGAGACGGTCAATTTTTTAAAAACAATATCCCAAGAAAATATAAAACCCAATGAAATTTTGAAAGCTTTTTGCATAACATTTAGCGCTTTCAACTCCCCTGCTGCCTTGGATTTCATTTTTAATACATGGGAAACGCATATCAAGAATTTTGATTTGGACTCAAATTTAAGGATTCTACACAATTTAAAAACATTAAACCCTTATGTATCATTAAAAATGATTAGGAAACTTTGTCAACTTGGGGTGGATGAAAGGGATCTTATCCCTCTTTTTGAAACTGTTTTTAATGAATATAAAAAATACTCTCATCAGAACTTGTTTTTACGCGACCAAGAATTATTATCAGACGTTTGCCTTGAAATAATTGGCTTAATGAAAAACGTTAAAACTGTCTCTGATCTTTCAAGTTTCAAAAGTTTTATTGAACTTGTAAAATATTTAATTCCATTGAATTTTTCTAAAGCATCTCTTTTACTTAAAAAAATTGAAAGCAAAAGTGGACTTAAAAATGGTTTTGAAATTATTTTGAACGATATTCCTGAAAATGAAAAAATGGAACTCATTTTACAGTGGCATCAAAAATACCCATTAAATAATAAAGCCCATAAAAATGCTTTTGAAGAAAGGGTAAACCTTTTAACAAAAGCTTCTTGTACAAATTTAGATAGTCGTATCATTGATGAAATTTTTAATCTTTGTACAAAATTTCCAACAGAAGCATTGATCCTTAAATCTAAAGAGAATTTACCCGTTTATGAGTTATTGATTGAAAAAGCTTTGGTCAATAACAATTTGGAAACTGCTATTGATTGGTTAAAAACTCTACTTAAAATTTGTCATACTCATCATTTGACTTTATTCTCTTTTGATGCTGTTTATGATCGTTGCATCGAACAGAATAAGCTTATCCAAGCAAAAGATCTTTTAGTTTTTCATGAAAATTTATGGCCAGATGATATTGGACACGCTTTAAAATGGAAATATCTTATTTTAACAACAATTAAATGTGAATCTGATTTAAAAAATCTTTCACAAATCTTAAAAAAAACAACTGATTTTGCAGATGACCCTGAAATCAAAATTGCAATTGAAACTGTGATTAAATCTCTTTTAAAAAAGCCTGAAATATTTAAAAAAAATAAAGATGCATTTTTTCTTATAACAAAAATATTACAATGTTTTAATATAAATGATCTCGATGTAGTGAAAAGTTTGATAAATGCCCTTGAATTTTTAAGCGATAAAAATTTGACCGAATTCGCATTTTTAACCTTAAAAGAAATGAACTTTTCTTTACTTACACTTAAATCCATCTTCCCATTATTGCTTCAGCTCCATTCAGAACATAGTCTTGAATTTTTAACACCCGATTTTGAAATCAAAGAAAATGCATTTGATACCATTACACTATTACTTAATCTTTTAAAAAATAAAACTATTGAATCAACTGAAATTGAAAAGCATTATTTAGAATTACGATCGAAAAAATGCCTTACCAATGAAAAGCAGATATTAATCGATCTAAGGTACTTACGAGCAAGTATGCAAAGGGGAGATTATTCAAATTTAAAAGTTTGGGATATTCTTGAAGATGTAGCGCTAAAAACAAAAAGCAAAGAACATTATAGGGAATTATCAGGGTTTTTTATAACAATGATTACCTCCTTTAGCAAAAATAAGACTATAGTCGATCCAACGCTAGAGCTAAAAATGGTGCGTTTCTTAATGTATCTAGAAACGGGTTCTGATAATCTTATTATGGTTCCCTTCCTAAATTATCTATCAGTAAAATCCTCAATAAATCTTATGAAAGTTGGAGTTTCTATAGCTTACAGAATCATTAAAGATTGCCCTTTTGAAAAACCATCACTTCTCACAAAACCTTATTTGGATTTTAAAAATGCTTTATTAAAATTAATTAACATTAATTTTGAAAAGAACACCTTAAACAATATTACACAAATTATTTCATCTAAATTTTTAACAAACAGCCAAATATTTGAAATTCATGGAAAAATTTCGAAAACATTATTTGACAACCCTGAAACCATCAAAAGCGAATTTACAATTCTCATGGCTTTAGAATCTTACTTGAATAATATCAAATCACCTCATGAATCAGCTAAATACGCAAAAGATAACATGAAGGGCTCAATTGATTGCTTGTTGGCGGTTGTATTTACACATAAAAACCCTACCTATTATTATCAAGCCCTTGGTAAAATTTTAGAGGGAATTATTGGTTACAGCGAATTGCCAAAATTGAATTTAACACCTAATTTTCCGGTAAAAGCATTGGTAAATGGAAGTAAAGAAGAAATAAAGGTAATGAATCAAAAAATTTATGATTTTTTAACTTCGCTAATTCAAGCAATGATTGATAAAATTGTTACAGGGGAAGATTTAGATGCAGCCGGCATCCATATTGCTTCAAAAACGATTCATCATTTATTATATTTGACACCGTATGACAAAAAAGAAGAAACGATTAGACTCTTGTTGGATTTTTGCACTGTAGCGCAGATGCTTCCCAAAACTCATATAGAACTCTGGTTACAAGAAGGTGCACATATAGTTGAAAAACTGACACAATGTGGGTATTTATTTAGAATGCCTTCTGATAAAGAAGTAGAAAGTGTTTTTGCCATTAGAATGATGACTTCACACTCCCTTGATTGTTTTATAGACTATAATGAGGCAACTCAAGCAAAAATGATTTATAATATCATTAGATTGTTTAGCCTTTCAGATGGTCCATCCTCAATTCTTTTAGCCTATAAATACTTTGGTTTACATTTAAAATTACTGACAAGACATTTACCGGATGAATGCGTTGAGCTCAATAATCTTTTAATTAGCCGCGCCGATCACAGCTACTTTAACCAAAGCAGCATTTTATAAGTAAAGGAGCGGGATTACTCGGTTAACAGGTGTTAGCCACATGTAAAATCATTTAACCACATTTTTTTTGCTAAGGTCCGGAGGGCCTCTCTCTATGTAGCCCATACCAAACGCGAGGTCGCTTGCGACCGAAGACGTGCAGGTGTGGGTTGAACGAATAAAAATTAACTCCTTCAGGAGTTCCTCTCTTTTTAATAGAGAAGAACTCCTGAAGGAGTTAATGATGGTCCTTTCCATACCCACACCTGCACGACTTCGGTCGCAAGCGACCTCGCGTTATGTATGGGCTACATAGAGAGAGGTCCTCCGGACCTTAGCTACAAGATGAGTGAAGAGGATATGACTTCCCGGCGTGGCTAATACCTTAAGACCGCTACCGCGGTAAAAGTAGATCCAACATAGTACTTAATGTTTTTTGTGCTAGAATTAAATGAATAAAAAAAAGAATCTATTGAATGAATACAATCCAACGTTTTATCCCTTTTTACAATCTAGCAACGGGCAAATCCGGGTATACGCTCGATGCTGAACTTTTAAAGACTAGGGAACTTATTATTTTTGGGATAGCAACCGTTGCATTCACTAGCCTTGCCCTTACATATCTTAATTTAAATGGTAATTTTACTTTCAATATTACCCTTTTAAACACAGGAATTTTTTCGGGCGTAATATTAGCTTCACTTATGTTCTCTGAAAGGATTTCTTCAAAATTTTATGAGTGGGATAAAACACGAGCTGTGAATGAAATTATTAAAAATAGATTTGACAGTTTAGAACGAAATCATAAAGGCTCTTACAATTGGTTGGTTCATCATGACGATGCTATCTCAATGATCAAGGAACACGATGTGAGTTTCAAAGTTCTTAAAAAAATGCTTACCTTTGCAATCAAATATAAAAAAAACACGTTAATCGACTTTTTATGGGACAAAATCCCTTCGACTGAAAAAAAAGGATTTGTTGTTGAACTCTACTGCCAAGAAAAAAATCCTCATCCCAAATTACTTAAATGGTTGCTGAACAATATTGAAGCCCTTAAACTTTTATTAGATGAAAAAGGTGTTGATCTTTGTAAACTATCATCGGCAAGAAATCCTGAAAATATTTTAATCACTGCGATCTTAAAGGATAATTGCGAAGCATTTAATTTGCTACTTAACTATATTGCAAGCGATGATATTAAAATTCGTAATTTTTTTCTAAAGGATGCAATAAACATGATCGTCCCAAATTTTGATTGTGATTGGGACTATGATAATGTCAGTAACAATAATCTAATACTTTCTTTTTCAAAAGAATTTGAAGGAAATACTATTGAAGAGTTGAAATTATTGCTGCTTAAAAAATTTCCCTCAATTAATGAGAATAACTGTAGTGAAGAGGATGAGAGCGGCGCTGAACAACTGCATGAGCTTTTTGATATAATAACAGGACTAAGACGAATAGATAGTAAAAAATTGTATTCAAAAGTAGCTTATCGACTTAGCTATGAGAACGATAACACTCTTATACCCGAATTTTTGTTAATAAATAAGATGGTTCAGGCAGCTCAATTTAATAAAAATGAACAGAAGAGCATACTCGTTCAATGTTTAAACCCATTTAAACCCAAATTTGTAAAAATAGTAAATTTGAGTGGAATGATGGATGGAATTACTCATGCTTGGATACAGAAACCGAAGGCTGCCGCATTCTACAAAAAAATTCCTAAAAAACTAAAACACACTGCTTTTTCTCTTCGTATAGATTATGATCAATATCTGGATATATGGGTAGAGCGTTTGGTTAACCTTGGGTTTGATTTGGGTGCGAAAGGTCCATATACAAATGCGGAATGGGTTTTCAAAAATTTCGATGTTGAAAATATCTTACAAGGAGAAATCGAAACTGATGGGTTTCTTAAAGGTGCTCATCTTGAAAATTTTAATAACGGAATAAAAAGTCGTTGCGATTTCATTACTAATTTACGCAAAAAAATCTTCCTCGAAAGACTGCCACTCATTCATTATGCCATGACTGAAAATGTAGTCGGGGATGTTGCCGGCCAAATCTTTAATTTCTACAACATTTTATCCCTTACCCCCTTAAAATCTTAATGACACAAAAAAATTTCTTTACGACGTGACTTTACCAAAACGTAATGTAAAAGTAAATTTTTACATTTCATTTTTGGAAAAGAACGTCACAGATTTTTTTTAGTTTCAATGGCGTTGAGGAAGGTGATACGTTTGGACAAAAGTGAAACGGTTTTTGAAAGGACACAACACTTCAGTATATGCTTGATCGTAAATTTCTTAGAGCCTTCTTCTTTGAATAACGATAAACCCTCTGTGTCCCAGTTATATATGAATGGTTTTTTGCTATCTAGCTCTTTAAAGGTTATACTAAAGTGTTGCGATACATCTTCTAATTTTTTAATAGAATAATCTTCCCAAGGGTATGAGGGGTCTTTTCTTTCAGTAATTATCCCACGATCATCACAATTAAAAAGAAGCTGATCAGGAAGCTCGGTAACCCGTAAATCAATTAACTTAACTAAATTTGCATCAACCAATCGATTTACGTAATTAACTATTTGAAAATTGAATACATCTGCTACAAAATATGCCACTTGATTACATAATTTAGAATAAGATCTTTCTTCTTCAGTCAAGCTTTGGCCGATGGATTGAATTGGTTTCCAAAACAATAAATTAAGTTGTTCCTGGTAATTTACGGTTTGACGTGCAATTAAATGAATCTCAAAGAGATCCTTATAGGTTTGAGTTCTGATTTTTAAAAAATATTCGCTCCTTATGTCACGCCAACACCATTCTTTTTTATCAAAAACCACTTTCATAGTTTTTGGATTCCAAACAATGAAAAATGGGCTGCTGTTCTTGTCTTTGTAATCTAAATGAGGATCATTTGGTCTTTGTTCAAATGTAAAAACCTTATACCAAATTTGATGCAGTAAATCATTGGTTATTAGTATTTTAAAATAAAAGTTTTGATACTTGATCGCAGCTTCTTTTTGATCTGGAAAATAATTTATCATTACTTCTTGGAATAATTGATCAAAATTTTTTTTGCGATTGGCATAGCTTGCTCCACACCATTTTCTACACACATAAGGGGCTATGAATGCTTTTTCGTTAGGGCTTAGATAATCAAAAACAATCTGTTTGATTTCAATGGGCGTATCGTTAAAGTTTAGACTATTCATCAAATTCCCTTATTAAAAGGAGATTCTACCTCAGATTAATTTAACAATCAATTATCTAATAAAATCGGCTAAAAACAATTGACTTGTGGAATCAGCTCCTCTTTTGGATGTCCATAGGATTTTTTTGCCGTCGGGACTAAAAACGCCAAGGCCATCAAAGGTTGCATTATGGGTGAGGCGTTTACTATCTCCTGTGTTGACATCCATCAGATATAACTCATAGTGGCGATGGCCATGCAAGGATGTGGTAAAGCAGAAAAACTCCCCCGACGGATGCCAGAAAGGGGCCCAATTTACAGCACTATTTTTTGTCATTTGTTTTAGTGAGCTTCCATCGGCCTTGATAATGTAAACTTGTAAGTAATCGGCCTTTTCAGGATCTGCGCGAAAAATAATTTCTTGGTCATCAGATGAAAAAAATGGCCCGCCATTATAGCAATTTGTCTGTGTGACTTGGAAAACATCAGATCCATCTTCATTCATTGTATAAATCTGCATAGTCCCATCTTTGTTGCTGGCAAAAACAATTTTTGAGCCATCAGATGAATATGCGCATTCTGCATGGTAAGCAGAACCACTTGTTAAGCTTTTTAACTTTGTACCATCAACATTCGCCTCATAGATATTCATGTAAGGTGTAAAATCCCAGGAATAATTCCCTCCTTCTCTTTTATACCCCGGAATCGAAAGATAAAAATCAGGGTCATTTAATTCAGGATCCTCATGGCTTGAAGCGAAAATAATCTTGTTTTTTCTTGGGTGAAAGTTTGCACACGTGCAAGCACCAAGGCCGGTGCTTACCATTTGCGGGATTCTTTGATCTAAATCCAATGTATAAATCTGGTAATTGCTTTGACCTAAAGGCACAGCTTGAAAAATGATGGTTTTGCCATCAGGTGAAAAATAGCCCTCCCCTGCTTTTTCAAAGCCCATTTCATAAAAAGTGATTTGCTGAATATTTTGTAAAAGTTCTGATTCAAGCGATGGATCAAAAGTTTCTGTGGCACAGGCTGTAATTGGAGAAAGTAAACATAGAAAATGAAAGAATCGTTTAAAAAGCATCTGCAAAGCTCATATTTTAAATATGATACAATTGCAGATGCACTTTTTTAAGTCAAGGTAACAACCCTATTATAGCATAGTGATTGTTGTCGGTTGGCTTTCAACTCCATTTACACTGATAACTGTTAGCGTATAAACAGACGGATTTTTGCTGCATACTGGATCTTCAAATGAAGTACTTCCTCCTGCAGGTATTGTAGCAATTATTACTCCGTTTCTACGAAGCACGTAGGATGCAGCACAATCTACAGGACTAAAGCTTAATCTAATTAAGCAGCTTTTTTGAGTTGCAAATTTATTACAGCATCTTGTTCCTACAAAATTAGACGGCGGTGAAACATAATTCATCAGCTGAAAATTATCTGATGCTTCTACAACAATTTCTGGCCCCTGCGGACCCTCGGAAACTGTTCGTTCCCAAAGAGCAAGTGCAAAACCGCAAGACCCAATCCCTATATTTGGATAATCTATGCGTATGGGACCAGAAGAGATATTTTCAGGCGCTTGCCACCCTACCTGTACAGTGTACAATACACTTTGGAGAAGTATTTGATCTACATTTACAATAACAACCACATTACCAAAATCATCAACATCTGCTGTTTTCTGAGTATTCTCGGGGACAACTTCTCCATTTGCAATAAATGTTGGAGCACTCCAAGTTCCACCAAGTGGACGTCTTGAAGCAAAAACTTGACTCGGAGCAAACTCTTCTACTTCTTTATTCCAAACGGCAGTGGCAGTACCAAACTGATCCATCACAACATAAGGACTATTAACGTCGTTTAAACTAGTATCGAGCACTACGTAAGGCGACCATCCTGCTGCAACGGTATATGAGGAAGCAACAATTTCAGCATCTGTTCCATTAAATCTTTCCCATACGGCAACGGCATTCCCATTGTCATCCATGTCTACTTTCGGTTCAGTTAGCTCAGCGGGATTTTCATCCAGAGAAACTGTTGTCCAAACACCGGTAGCTGCATCATAGGTTGCGGCGTGAACAGCATAATTTGATGGACGATCACCCATTAACCATACGGCAACTGCATTTCCATTATTATTAATTTCAACGTCTATAGTGTTGTCATCCTGATCAGAGACGGTACTTGGACCGTCCAATTGAACTGCTGGTGTCCAATTACCATTTATTGGTAAAAAACTTGTCATAATAAAGTACTCATCGTTAGCCCCCCTAACTTCATTCCAAACTGCGACACCAAGACCGGATTCGTTCACATCAACCACCGGGTTTTCTGCAAAAAAATTAAGTTCTGGTCCTATCTGAACTGTTTGAACAGGGGACCATGTCCCATTACTTGATCTTGTTGCAGAAAGGATGACCGATTGCTGGTTACCTACATCATCATTCCTAGTCCCCTCCCAGACGGCTATCGCATATCCCGATTCATTAATTCTTATATCAGGATCTCCCTGATTGATATATCTACGGAAAGTAAAAGGTGCAACGAGCGAAGTATCGCTGATTATAACAGGGGTGGTCCATCCCGTTCCATAATAATAGGATGCTGCCATGATATTCAGATTAACTGTGCTTTGAGGGAATTGAGCACTATTTTTCAGATAAACAGCTACTCCATCGTTTGAGGAATTAACTGATAACACAGGCCCGCTGCCCGTATCTGAAGTTAGAAGCAGGTCATCAACCAGAACAGTGGGGTTCCAGGCTGCATTTAAGGGGTTAAACGACAAGTTTAAGCTAAGTGCCATTAAACCCTTCATACAAAAAATTATCGATTTAGTAACAATTTTCACAAGATCCTCCATTGAAAAATAATGTTTTCCAAAGTTTAAAAAACTTAAAGTTTTGGCTGTAAATTAAATTTAAAATATGTGTTTGTCAAGCCTTAAAAAATTCTAAAAAGACTTATTTCATAAAAAAAACTTGCTGAAGTATTCGTGAAAGGGGCGGGATAAAAAATATAACGAAAGATGTGTTTTAAGTGCATCTGCAATGCTCATATTTTTAAATACAAGACAATTGCAGATGCAATTTTTTAAGTCAAGAAGTAACAACCGCTTTATAGCATAGTGATTGTTGTCGGTTGGCTTTCAATACCATTTACACTAATGACTGTTAGCGTATAAACCGACGGATTTCTACTGCATACAGGATCTTCAAAGGAAGTACTTCCACCTGCAGGTATTGTAGCAATGATTACACCATTTCTACGAATCACATAAGATGCAGCGCACTCTACAGGACTAAAGCTTAATCTATTTAAGCAGCTTTTCTGCATTGCAAATTTATTGCAGCATCTTAATCCTACAAAATTGGACGGTGGCAATACAAAATTTTCCAGCTGAAAATTATCTGATGCCTCTATGGAAATTGCAAAACCTTGAGGAAGGGAAACTTGTCGTTGCCAAAGAGCAAGGGCAAAACCGCAAGAGCCGATCCCTATATTCTGATCGTATACGAACCGAGGATCATTAAAAATATTTTCAGGCGCTTGCCAGCCACCCTGTACAGTGTACAATACACTTTGGAGAAGTGCTTGATCTAGGGTAATAATGACAACCACATTACCAAACTCATCCACATCTGCTATTTTCTGAGTATTATTGGGGACAACTTCACCATTTGCAATAAATGTTGGAGCACTCCAAGTTCCATTAAGTGGACGTCTTGAAGCAAAAACTTGAGGTGGGTCAAACTCTTCTACTTCTCTATTCCAAACGACAGTGGCAGTACCAAACTGATCCATCACAACATAAGGACTGTTAACATCAGAATAATTAGTGTCAAGAACTACATAAGGGGCCCATCCTGTTCCAGGGGTATACGAAGATGCAACAACTTCATCAAAAGTTCCATTAAATCTTTCCCATACAGCAACGGCATTCCCATTGTCATCCATATCTACTTTCGGCTCCAATAGCCCCCCGGCATTTTCATCCAGGGAAACTGTAGTCCAAACACCCGTATTTGCATCATAGGTAGCTGCATGAACGGCAAAATTTGATGGACGATCACCTATTAACCATACAGCAACTGCATTTCCATTGTTATTAATTTCAACATCTCTAGCCATTGAATCATGATCCCCATTGTAGACCCCTTCGTCCAATTGAACGGGTGGCGTCCATGTGCCATCGAATGGTAAAAAACTTGTCATAATAAAGTAATCACCGCTAGGTCCCCTATCTTCACTCCAAACTACGACACCAAGATTGGACTCGTTCACATCAACCACTGGGTTTTCAGTAAAATCTCCAAAATTAGGTAGGGACCGAACTGTTTGAATAGGGTTCCATGTTCCATCACTTGATCTTGTTGCAGAAAGAATGACCGGAGATTGATTACCTACATCATCATTCCTATCTCCTTCCCAGACGGCTATCGCATATCCAGATTCATTAATTCTTACATCTACGTCACCTTGATTAATATATCTACGGAAAGTAAAAGGTGCAACAAGTGAAGTATCGCTGATTATAACAGGGGCGGCCCATCCAGTTCCATAAAAATAGGATGCTGCAATGATATTCGCGTTTCTACTGCTTAATGATAAAGGGCTATTTTTCTCATAAACAGCTACTCCATCGTTGGATGAATTAACTGATAACACTGGCCCTGTGCCTGTACCAGTAGTTGTAAGCAGGTCATCAACCACTACAGTGGGGTTCCAAGCTGCATTTAAAGGGGTAAGCGACAAGTTAAAGCCAAGTGCCATTAAACCCGTCATACAAAATACTATCGATTTAGAAACAATTTTCACAAGATCCTCCATTTAAAAATAATGTTTTCCAAAGTTTAAAAAAACTTAAGGTTTCACTGTAAATTAAATTTAAAATATGTGTTTGTCAAGTCTTAAAAAATTCTAAAAAGACTTATTTCATAAAAAAAGTTTACTGAAATATTTTTGAAGCGAGGGGGAATAAAGGATGACGTAAGATATGCTTTAAGTGCATCTGCAATGCTCATATTTTAAATATTAGACTATTGCAGATGCATTTTTTTTTAAGTCAGGAACGATTACTAAAGAGGCTTATTTCTTTTCAGATTCTTCTTCTTCGTCTTCATCTTCAAATTCAAAAAGATCTTCATCATCAAAATCCATATCATCGCCAAAAAGATCTTCTAGAAGGCTGTAAAATAAATTCAAGTGAGCAATGATAGAAATTTTATCATTTTTTGGAAGAGCTGACAAATCTTTTTGATCTGCAATTTTTTCATTTAAAATGTCTAGAACTTCAAGCATAAATTTGCTTTGCTCTGCAAGTTCAGGCTGCTCTTCAATAGCTGCTTGAATTTCAACGCGTGCATCTTCTAATTCGCTTTTAAGTTCATTAACATCTGGCATTTGTACAAATTCGCTCATAATTAACCCTTTGGTTTTTAAGTTTTTGTTTTTGATAGGTAAGCATAGCCAATTCTGATTTTCTTTTCAATTTTTTTATGGTGTTCAAGCGACTTTCAATTTCTTCAGCCGTCAATGCGACTTGATAGATCCGTTGTTTACTATAGAAAACTTTTATTTTCAGACTATAATTTTAATTATGAGTTGTGGTATGATATTTACATGACAGCATTACTTACATTACACGATTTATCCAAATCTTTTGGAACCGAAGACCTTTTTGAAGACATATCGTTCACTGTTTCAGAGGGAGACAAAATTGGCCTACTAGGCCCAAATGGAGCCGGCAAATCTACGCTTCTTAAAATCATCATGAATATTGAAGCCGCAGATAATGGTCATATTTCTAAGCGTCAAGGGCTTATCATTGGCTACGCTAGCCAATCCCCTGAATTTCCCGATGCCTCTCTTGAAGAAATTCTTATGCGTGAAATTCCACGAGGCGATCCGACAGATACGCTAACAAAAGCTAGAATTCTTCTTGGCAAAGCTCAATTTACTGATTACACGCAAAGTGCGGCTAAACTTTCCGGTGGTTGGAAAAAGCGTTTGGATATCGCGCGCTCCTTAATGAAAGATCCTGACATTTTGCTATTAGATGAACCGACCAATCACTTGGACTTAGAAGGCATTCTATGGCTAGAGAAATTCTTGGTTCGTGAAAAAACAGCTTTTGTCGTTGTGAGCCACGACCGCTATTTTCTTGATGTGGTTTCCAATAAGATCATTGAGATCAATAAGTGTTATAAAACAGGTCTCTTTATTTCTAATGGCTCCATGGAGACCTATCACACAAGAAAACAAGAGTTTTTACAATCACAACTTCAATATGAGCGAGGGTTAGCCTCGCAAGCAAGAGGTGAAATTGCTTGGCTTAAAAAATCACCAAAAGCCCGAACCATTAAATCAAGATCGCGCATTCAACGAGCTGACGATTTGATTTCAGAATTATCAGACGTTAAAGCTAGAAATAAAATTAAAAAAATTGATATAGAAGTTTCAGCCTCAGATCGTGCCACGAAAAAATTACTCGTCGGAAAAAACCTTTCAAAAACTCTTGGAAAAGAGTTATTTAAAGGCATTGATATTGTTTTGTCTCCAGGCACTCGCCTTGGAATAGCCGGGAAAAATGGAACCGGGAAAACTACTCTTTTAAAAATTCTTGCAGGATTGATTCCGCTAGATACCGGCACTATCAAATATGCCGATGCCTTAAAACTTGTTTATTTTGATCAACATCGCGAAAGTGTTCCTGATCATGTCACTCTTAAACGCGCTCTAGCCCCTAACAGTGACAATGTTAACTACAGAGGCCAACTTATTCATGTAAACGGTTGGGCGAAAAAATTTCTTTTTGATGAAGATCGTCTTGAAATGCCTGTCAAATTCCTATCAGGTGGTGAAAGGGCTCGTATTTTAATTGCAAAATTGATGTTAGAGCCTGCCGACATTCTTTTTTTGGATGAGCCAACAAATGATTTAGACATTGACACTTTAGAAGTTATTGAAGAGAGCTTAAAAGAATTTTCAGGTGCAGTTGTCTTAATTTCCCACGATCGCTGTTTAATGGACAATATTTGCACAAGCATTCTTGGGCTTGGTATGGGCAACGAAGATAATTATTTTGCAGATTATGATCAATGGGAACAGGCTAATGCTGCTTTGCAAAAAAAAGCAAATGAAGCAAATAATCAAGCAAAAGCACAAATTCGAAAAGCCCCTGTTCAACAAAAAAAACTTTCTTACCAAGAACAAAAAGAACTTGATGGAATGGATTCTAGCATCATAAAGGCTGAAGACGAAATTCTAGAGTTGCAAAAAAAACTTGCATTGCCACAAAATCAAACCGATTCAAAAAAATTGCAAGAATTATATGTCCAACTTGGAATTAAAGAAAAGACCTTGGAAGAACTCTTTGACCGCTGGCAGGACCTGCTTCAGAGAAGCTAACGAATTAAATTTGCTTTGTAGCGTAGGTTTTAACCTGCGCATGTTTTTGCGGGTTTTAACCCGCAACTCAATAAAATGTTAAATAATTGCAGGTAACGATCTGCTTATACAAGTTTTAATCTTGCGCATAAAATATGCGGGTTAAAACCCGCAAAAACATGCGCAGGTTAAAACCTACGCTACAAAAAATTGGTTTATTTTGGGATGAATTTCCAATAACCGTTAGGTTTAACCGGTCCAAAGAAACGTCTTACCAATTTATCTACCTGCTCTAAGAGCTTTGAATAAACCCTTTCTTCGTGGGTTTCATTATATTTTTTTTGTAGCCAATCAGGCCTTGCCATCGTTGTACAAAAATCTTGACCTTCAATACATTTTGGAATCCAAACATAATTGCAATAATCCATTTTTTTTATACCGGTCTTCTTTGATTTAATTTCAAATAAATCAAGAGGTATTTTGTATAACGCGTTTAATGTTTCAAAATCTGATATGCAATTTTCACTAATGATCGAATTATAAATTTTTGGGCCAATAACGTTTGGATGAGTTTCTAAATTTTTCCGTTTTTGATCAACAAACTCTGTTGTCAATTTTTTCCACTTATGACTCACGCTAAAACAATTTTTAAGAGTATTTAATGGCAAAAGTGATAAGATTTGAGTGACGTTATCGTCAACTAAAGAAATAGTATGCAAAGGCCTGTACGGCAAATCCCGAATACCCATCAATCTTGTACTGACGTTAGGTCGCTCGACACTAAGAACAATTCCTCTTTTAGTTTTGTCTGTCCAAAGACCCACCATACTTTCAAAATCTTCATCTTTACATTTAAGATAATTTTGTGAACTGATTAGATTTTTTTTTGTTTTAAATAGAATCATGCTTCTTGCAAATGTGCCTGTTAACATAGAAGTCTCATAATAACCCTTTAAACAACCAAGAGTTGGTCCAAATTCATTCTTCCATGTTTTAAATTCGAGATCCGTACTAAAGGGAAGCTCTTTTTTATAGATTGCCACCCATCCACTCTCTCCTCTTTTCTGTTTTTGATTATTATCGATTTTATCAGAACAGTGAATATAACCAGTTTTATCTTTAGTGAATTTTGATAAACAAAAAGACCCATAATTCTCCAGATTAAAATCTTTTGCAAAAATCTTCCCGGGTTTCCACATTATATAATGAGTATTTATCAATTTATCATTTTCGACAAAAGGACAAGCTATTTCAAATAGATAGGGAGGAAGGGTGCGGATGGCTTCTTTTTCTTCTTCTGCAGAAATGCAATCTTGACTGTAAATTTTATTGAAAACTTTTGGACTAATAATGCGATTATCTTGGTAGACTTTTGAACTTGCAAGGTAAGGGACAAAACGATTCCAATCTTTGCACACACTATAACATTTGGATACAGTGGTTAAATCGACATTTTCCATAATTAAATTTTTAACTTCTAAGGGAATTGCTAACCATTCATTATTACCACTGCTAGTTTGATTTGTAATCATAAAACTCCTTTTAAAAAATAATGATAGCACTAAACCTAATAAAAGTCAAATTATTTTTATAATGAAAAATCATGTAACTTTCCTCCTTTACATGCTTTAAAAATTAATATATAGTTTCCGACTTCTACAGGGAGATCTAACATGTCGCATGTTGAAAAAACAAAAACTGTCTATGTGGGTGCAAACCTAACGTCGTTACTGATTGCATTTGCAATAGGGATTTCCATTTGGTTAATTCCGGCACCGGCAGCTATCGATCCAAAGGCCTGGCAACTCCTTGCAATTTTTGCAGGTTTAATAGCCGGTCTAATAGGAAAAGCTCTTCCTATGGGAGGCATTTCCTTTTTAGCACTTACCCTCCTACTTGTTACCAATACATTGACAATGAAGGAAGCTTTTAGTGGCTTTTCTCATCCAATTATCTGGCTTGTGATAGCTTCATTCTTTATTGCCAAGGCCTTTATTAAAACCGGTTTGGGAATGCGGTTAGCTTACCACTTTGTAGCACTTTTTGGTAAAAAAACACTTAGCCTATGCTATAGTATTTCAGCCACCGAGCTTTTACTAGCCCCCGCAATTCCGAGCGCTACAGCAAGAGCAGGAGGCATTATTTTTCCAATCGTTAAATCCTTAGCAGTAAGCTTTGGTAGCACACCGGAAAGACATTCGCAGCGATTAATCGGAAGCTATCTCATTTTAACAGCCTATTACATCAATCTTGTCACAAGTGCCATGTTTATTACTGCTATGGCGGCAAATCCGTTGATTGTAGCTATTTTCCAAGACTTTGGCATTCATGTAACATGGGGAAGTTGGGCACTTGCAGCTTCAGTTCCAGGCCTAATATGCATCATTACAGTCCCCTATATCATTTATAAGCTCTATCCACCGGAGGTTAAAGATACACCGGAAGCTGCAAAAATGGCCCATGGTGAATTAAATAAAATGGGCTCCATTACCCGTTATGAGTGGATAACATTTGCCGTTTTTGTCATGTTGATTTTACTTTGGATATTTGGAGAAAATTTGTTTGGCTTAGAAGGCACAACCGTTGCACTTATGGGTGTTTCTATTTTGATGACAACAGGCGTACTGACCTGGGATGATATAAAAAAAGAACATGAAGCATGGGATACGCTTATCTGGTTTTCAACTCTATTAATGATGGCTGGATTTTTAAATTCTTTTGGCTTAACCAAATGGTTTAGTAACCATATTCAGTTTATGCTCGAAGGGACTTCCGTTTATATAGCCTTTCCCTGCCTTGTATTCATCTACTTTTTTAGTCATTATTTCTTTGCAAGCAATACAGCCCACATCACGTCGATGTTTGCAGCCTTTTTATCTGTCGGTATAGCAATTGGTGCTCCACCCTATTTAATCGCCCTTTCATTAGCCTTTTCAAGCAGTTTATTTTCTTGCTTAACCCATTACGGGACAGGTTGCGCGCCTATTCTCTTTGGTTCTGAGTATGTGAACCTAAAAACTTGGTGGAAGCTTGGCGCTATCATCGGGGTTTATTTTCTACTTGTCTTTGTTGGCATTGGCTCGCTTTGGTGGAAGGTACTTGGCCTCTGGTAACCTCTTAAGAACTATTAAGGTTGTGATTTTTTAAACACGAAGACACGAAGACACGAAGATCGTTATTGGGTCAAAGAGTTGTGGCGCAAAGAAAAATGAGCGTTTTCTCTAGCTTCCTTTCGTTAAAAAATTGCAACCTCATGAATTCCTTAGAGATCTTCGTGTCTTCGTGTCTTTGTGTTTAAAAAATCACAACTTCATGTAGCTCCAACTGTATTCAAGCTTCGGATCTTTGTGTTTAAAAAAGAGAAAGGGTCCAGCGCCTTAATTGACGCTGGTTAAGGGAAAATTAAGCTAGACTGCAAACTGGAAATGCGGCTCTAAAGTAAAACATCGAGCCTTTGATAAGGGCGGCGCCAATAATTAAATCGATGAAACCTCGAACATCCAATGGTACTCCCAAATATTTAATTGACATACCAAGACCTACCATCACCGCAAGTAAAATATAATACTTGGCGCTATAGATATTACTTAGTGCAGTTGGGTTTGGAAATTTCTGAATGCGCTCAATTCCTCTTTTTGCCGATTTTCCTAAAACAAAATTGCCCTTCATATAGCCAATACCTAAACCAACAGCTGCAAGAATCATGGCAGCTTTTTCAAAACCACCCACACTCGGGGCCATTAGTTGAAGCAATGGATAATTGGCACTTAAAAAAAGAGGGCCTTTTACATTATCAAATAAAAATTTGAAGCCCATTGACATCAAAGAGGTGCCAACCGCTAGCCAAATAAGGCCCGAAATGATCAATAAACTTTTGTGCCGTAAGAGTAACATAGAATTCCTTTTGAGTTGTTTTTATAGACAAAATTTGAACTTTTCAGTATATTGTACTGTAAATAGACTGTAAACATTTTTTTGGTTTTAAAAGGAACAAATGAACATATCACTTAGCTTTATACGGGCATTTTTCATATGCGTATGCATACTAACGCTCACGACATTCACAACGACTACTCTTTCCGGAGGGTTCACTCCATTAAATATTTTATTAGGAATCGGGGGCGGCATTCTTTTGGCTTTAAGCTTGATGACTGTCGACTTTTTCTTCAATCGCTTCAATTTGCGCGTTTTCAACATCGCCATGCTTGGACTTTTCATTGGCTACTTAATGGGACAGGCACTTTTCTTAATCATTGACAGCATTTTAAATTTATCCACTCTTGCAATCGCTCCTGCAGCGCAAACATTGATTAAAGCAGTGATCTTTTTATTCTCTGCTTATCTTGGTATGTGCATGACTGCCCGCGCAGCAGAAGAGCTTTATGTAAGCATCCCCTTCATTAAATTCAAACCAACAAACCATAAGAAAAAAGACCTTCTCGTTGATGGCTCAATTTTACAAGATTCACGTATTTTAGATTTGGCATCTTCAGGTTTACTCGACAACCATTTAATTTTACCAAGATTCACGCTTAAAGATTTATACAATTCATCTGAAAACGGTAATGAAATAATGAATTCAAAAGCTCGTCGCTCGATCGAAGTGTATAAGAAACTTGAAAATATGCCAAATCTTGATCTTCGCTATGTCGATACAGACTTTCACGACATCCTAGATCCAATGGCAAAGCTTGTTCGTCTTGCAAGGCTTCTTGATGCAAATATCATCACCTCAGACATCAACCGCATTCAACAATCAACTATCGAAGGTGTGTCTGTTATTAACATCAACACTCTTGCAAACGCATTAAAACCTATTTCCCAGGCCGGTGAATACATTAACATCAAAATACAACATCCAGGTAAAGGTGCAAGACAAGGCGTTGGTTATCTAGATGATGGTACAATGGTTGTGATCAATGGCGGGGCTGACAATATTGGCGAAACAATCAAAGCTCAAGTTCTTTCCGTTAAACATACAAGCTCCGGGCGTATGATATTTTGTAACTCAACGGACGAAGGACTATTATCTGAGCAGGAATCTGCTTTATCAGTTGCAAACCTAGATATCACACACAAAAACTATTTTGCACTCTAATGATTAAAGGACTTGGAAATGACATCATCGAGATTGCCCGCATTAAGGGTGTGTTAGAACGCCATGGGCAGCGCTTTCTCGATAAGGTATTTACAATAAATGAGCAAAAGTACTGTCTGCTGCACCAAGATTCTGAAAAGAATTTTGCGGGCAGGTTCGCTGCCAAAGAAGCCATTGTTAAGGCTCTTGGCTGCGGACTAAAAAATGGCATCTCATGGCTTGACTTTGAAATCTTAAATGACACACAAGGTAAGCCGCTCGTTTATCTATCAAATCAGATCCAACAGCAATTTGCAAACCCTACCATCCATATTTCTATCAGCCATTGCAAAACCTACGCCACCGCCGTCGCCATCTACACCTAAACAGTTCAAATTGTGTCTTAAATTTTACCTGGTAGGGCCTACATAACAATTTAATATATAAAATTGCTAGTCGTTGTTTGCTAGTCGCGAATGCGACGACAGCGTGTAGCCGCGGGTGTAAACCCGCGGTAAATCCAAAAAAAAATAAGCCATGGACATGGCGACAGAAAAATACCTATTCTTTTTCTCTGTCGCCATATCCATGGCTCATATTTAATTTTCTATAAAACCGCGGGTTTATACCCGCGGCTACACGCTGTCGTCGCATTCGCGACTATAAAGAAAGAAATTCCTGTAAGGGTTTTATAGAGGCTTCATAGGTTTCAGGCAGCTTATCAAAACATAATGGATACAAAGTTTGGGCAATTTCTGATTTAGCATTTTTTGAGCCTTGATCTGCCGCGAATTTATAATATTCAAAAGCTTTTCTAAGGTATTTAAGAGGCTTTTCGCGATTAATTTTCATGGCAGAGAAATAAAATTGAGCAACTTTGACTTGCGCATTACAATTTCCATTATCCGCAGCTTCTTTATAAATTTTAAAAGCCTCATTCAAATCTTGTTTAATGCCCTCAAAATTTCCATTTTCATGAAATTCACCCATTTTATAAAGGGCATGATAATTACCATGATCAGCACCTAGGTTGTAGTAATTAACAGCTTCATTTAAATTTTTAACAACACCAAAAAGACGACCCCGCTCATAGCATTCAGCTGCTTCCAATACTGCTGCAATGTGCCCCTGATCTGCGGCTAATTTACAAAAATTAAAGGCTTCTATAGAGGCTTCACGTTGCAAATATTTATAAAGAAAATATTGAACCTTGGCGTTAGCGTTTGGTTTTGAAAGGTAAACTCTAAACGGTAATATGGATGACAGGATTTGCTGTTTCTCATTTTCAAGAAAATTGGTTATCTCAAAATTAAAATTACCTGGCTTTCGAAGATCTTCTTCTTTTTTTAGATGATTTTGGCATTTAACAGCAATTTTTTGAATTTCAGTTGATTTTGTGATGAACAAATCTTTCCAAATGGCTTTAACTGTGTGGTCATAGTTTTTTTCGTTAGTATCAAATAAGTGACAAACATGCCATTTCCAATAGTTTTGAACTTGGTCTGATGTTTCGTTAACCCCTTTTAAGAATTTACAAACCTCTAATGTTTTTGTTGCTGTTTCCGGATTAAGACCTTTATATTCATTGCCTGTTCCATAGATAACCAATCCCCAGGCAACGAAATTTTCAGGACAAATTGAATTGTAAAATACAGGTTCAGCCGTAGGAGTAAGTGGATTTGCGTTTATTCGTTTCATAATTTTAACACCTCTGCGGCTAATTTATAATATTTAATAGCTTCTTTTAGATTAGAAGGGGTTCCATAACCATATTCATGACAAGTGGCCTTTTCTAAGAATGCGTCACTGTTGGTCATAATCCATAGGTCTGTGAAGTTTTCTTTTACTTCTGCAATTTTATTCCTTTTAAAAAAAGCTTTATAATATCTAATAGCTTCTTCATCATTAGCTTGTATTCCGATTCCATCTGCATAACATCTTGCAACAGCTAATAAAGAAGCTTGATCAAAAAGAGCTGCTTTGAAATAACAAGCAAAGGCTTCTTGTAAATTCACAATGCTACCCTTTTCATGACAAAGGCCCAATTTATAATGATAATTAATTTTTGGAATATATCCGAAACTATCTAAATCTTTTTTTAGATCATACAATTTAATTGTTTCTTCGAGGTTTGTTGCCAAGGCTATTCCATATTCATATTTTTTTATCAGATCAAGCTTTGACTTGAAATTTCCTTGCTCAATTTCCCTCATATAGACCTCTGAAGCGCCACCGATTCCGTGCTCTTCCCATAATGAAACTAATTCTTCATTATATTCATTATCAGAGTCGATTTTAAAATATTTTAGGGCCTCTTCAAAATTAACAGAAACTCCCTTTCCATCTTTATAGCAGTTCGCTACAAAAGTAGCATCGCCACCTAGATCTGCTAGTTTTTTGTAACACTCAAATGCTTTTGGTAAATTAATAAGGCAGCCATTGCCTGATTGATAACAATAGCCAAGTTCTTCAAGAGCACCTAAATGGCCTTGATTTGCGGCAAGTTTCCAATATTTAAATGCTTTATCCAAATAAAAGTGATCTTGGTTTTTCACAAACTTATTCCAATAACAGCCACCCAAATCACATTGAGCATCAGCATCACCTTGATTTGCGCTTAGTTTGTAATACTTAAACGCTTTATCGGTTTCTCCTACTCTATCAAAAGTCATGGCAATATGGTATTGAACTTGCCTGTTTGCTTTAGGATGCAGTGAAATGTCTTTGACAGGGTCTAGCAAAGCAAACAACGCCTCAGTAGTCGGAAGAGCTAAAGGCGGATTATAAAATGCCTCACACATGTCTGCAATTTGTTGCATTTCATTAGTTTTTAAAATAAAAAGGTCTTTCCAAACCTTAACAGTGTTTTCGTGATCTTTTTCATTGATCTTATATAAATCGTATGCGTGCCACTTCCAAAAACTCAAAGCCTGATCGGAGGTTTCACCAACCTTTTTAAAAAATTTAGAAACTTCCAGGATTTTTGCAGCACTTGACGGATCAAGACCCGGATATTTACTATCATTTCCATAGATGGCTAATCCCCATGCAGTAAAGAAATCATCAGAAGTCAGATTAATTGTGGACGATAATGTAGGAGCAAGCGGGGTTGAAATCCGTTTCATATTTTAACATTCCTTTAGACAATAAAGGATTTAATAATATTATAAACACGAATTAAACTCAATAATAATCCTTTAAAAACCGATTAATGCAAAACATTAATATTGCTATGTAACCTATGGGGTCAGGCTTTACAATACTACATTTCCGATTATATTTTTTTTCTTTAGGAATTGAAACTGCCATATTGTCAATCCAGACCCCAAAAAAATATTAAGTTGGGTTTTAGATTAATCCTTATTTTCCGTTAACCAAAAGCTCTGCGGCAAGTTTGTAATACTTACAAGCTTCATTTAAATTCTGTTCTTTTTCATACCAAACAGCCTTTTCTAATAATTCCTCTTCCTTGGATGCATACCAAGTATCTGTTACATCAGTGATGACAGGAACATTCTCATGAAGAGTTTTGGTATGCAAAAGGGGCGAAGAAATAATAGTTTTATAATAATTAATGGCTTTTGTAAAGGCAATTTTAGCTAATTGCAAGCTAAATTCTGTACCTAAAAATTCAGAAAATAGAGCTACTTTATTGAAGGCCTCAGGTGTTAGATTTCTATACATACTGGGATGCATATAATTAAAATAAAGAATACGAAAATTAGCAATAATTTCAGGATCTATGTTACATAATAATTCTACCTTTGATAATGAGTCATAAAAACATCTTGCTGCAGCAACTTTATAATATTTAATTGCTTCTGACATGTTTTTTTTAACACCAATGCCTAACTCATAACAGGATGCTACTGCATAAAAATAATATTCTCCACTTCCACTAGTAGTTTTATTTTTAAAACAATTAAATATACTTTCAGGATTCTGAAGAAATCTTTTACCGTCTTCATAACTAAATGTAATTTGTTCTAATGCGTCTAAATTTCCGTGATACGCCGCTTTTTCGAAATACTCAAAAGCTCTTTTCAGATCATCAAAGTATTTTTCATCAGGAATACCGTTAGCACGATAATGTTCTAAATCACCATCATTTTCATATTCATAATAAGTTAAGCCGAGCTTTAGTTGCGCTTCAGAATCCCCTTGATCTGCACTAAGTTTAAAATAACGCATCGCCATGTCTCTTTCATAATCTATACCATCTTTAGCTAAACAGTACCAAGCGCTCTTATAAAACTCTGCAATAACCAATTGAAGAGATTTATTTGCATTTGCTTTCAATGAATATTTTTCTATTGGTTTTATAAAATTTATAAAGTTCTCATATTCCTCAAGATCAATATCAGATTGACATTCATAAATCTCTTCGTCCAATATTCTATTTTGTAGAGTTTTTAAAATTTCATCAGCTTTTGAAAAAAACAGGTCTTTCCAAACTTTAGTCGTACTTACATTTTCTTTTTCATTAACATCAAACAAATCAGAAGTGTGCCATTTCCAATAATTTAAAGCCTGATCAGAAGTTTCCCCGATTTCTTTAAAAGTTTTACAAACTTGCATAGTTTTTGCAGCTTCTTGCGGACTAAGATAACTATTATCTCCATAGATAGCCAAAGCCAAGGCCGTGTACCCGTCGGAGCATAGATTAAATGGGGCGGGTTCTAGCGGGGTTGAAATCCGTTTCATATTTTTACATTCCTTTTAGATAGTCTTGATTAATAATAAAATGGAAATAAATTAAATACAACAATAATCCATTTAACAACAACAAGCATCAAACTTAAAATAATATTGTTACTGCTAAATGAATAGATTGCTATTTTCCCTTCACCAGTACTTCTATAGGCGTGTATTAAGTGCTGGTAAGAAATTGATGGTTATCATAAAAATTATATGCCCTTGCTAAGGCAATTTTAGATAATTTTAAGCTAGATTCCGTGCCTAACATCTCACAAAATTGAGCTATTTTAAAATAAGTTTCAGGTTTTTGCTGGATAAAGGAACGTTGGTTAGATACAGGTTTTAGATGATTGGAATAAAATAATCTATAATTAAAAATGGTTTCCTGATCAATATTGCAGAATTCTTCTACTTTCGATAACGAGTCATTAAAGCATTTAGATGCAGAAATTTTATAATATTTAATAGCTTCTTGCATGTTTTTTGTTACCCCAATACCTAATTCATAGCATGCTGCTGCTCCATAAGAATAATATTCTTCATTTCGACCGTCATCAGCTTTCTGTTTAAAACTATTAAATATCAATTCGGGATTGCTAAGAAAGCCTTGAGCGTCTTCATAATTCAATATAATTTGTTGTAAGGCCTCAAGATTTCCTTGACACGCAGCTTTTTCGAAATATTCAAAAGCCTTATCTAAATCAGTATAAATTAAGCCGAGCTTTAATTGCGCTTCAGAATTCCCTTGATCTGCGCTAAGTTTAAAATATTGTATAGCCATATTTCTTTCGTAATCTACATCGTCTTTGTGTAAGCAAATACTAGCACTCTTGTAAAAATCTGCAATAACCAATTGAAGAGATTTATTTGCATTTGTTTTTAATGAATATTTTTCTATTGGTTTTATAAAATTTTTAAAGTTATTATAATCTTCAAAATCAATATCAGATTCACATTCATAGAATTCTTCATCCAAAATTCTATTTTGCAAATTTAATAAAATTTCATCAGCCTTTGAAACAAACAAGTCCTTCCAAACTTTAGCTGTACTTTCATAATCCTTTTCATTTACATCAAACAAGTCACAAGCGTGCCATTTCCAATAATTCAAAGCCTGATCTGAAGTTTCGCCAATTTCTTTAAAAGTTTTACATACCTCAGAAGTTTTTGCAGCTTCTTGCGGACTAAGATAACTATTTTCTCCGTAAATAGCCAAAGCCAATGCCGTGTAACCGTCGGATAATGGATTAAATGGGATAGGTTCTAGCGGGGTTGAAATCCGTTTCATATTTTTTACATTCCTTTTTTTAGAAAAATTAAAGTTTAAAGTTAGTTTACTATAAAGATAAATAAACATCAACTTTTTTATTAAAAAAAATTAATTATCATTAACAATGTTTATTAACTTATACATGGTGACATTAAAATATACATACCGAAAATGTTAGTATAATCTGGGGAGCGGCATAAGAGTTACCGCTCTCCAGATTAACAATTTTTTATTTCATTGGAAGTAGCGGTCGTAGTAAATTTTTTTCAATTTTTTTTTGTCTTGCATCCTGTTAGCATTTTCTTATATCCCAATCGCGATTGGGATAAGAAGTGTAACCATTACGCGGCTTGAATTTTTAGGGAAGTTTTTTGCATAAACCCGATAAGCGTATTGCCCCACAAGGGTTGCCCCACAACCGTCTAAAAAATAAGTGTATCTTACTCCAAGATCAATTGAGCGATGCTGAATGTAGCCGTAGCCATGAAAGCAATTAAGATTTAATTTTTTTGTGCCAAATCCGACAAGACTTTTGGCAAAAAAATCAATTTGGCGTTGGTTGCAAGTGTTTCGACTGTAGGTAAGTTCTGCGCGCATCCACGGATATCCACGGCTCACTCCAAAGGAAAATAATCCATATTGACGTTTAGTCCAATACTGACCTTTCGACTCTTCCTTACCGACCGCTACATGAGCTTCTGCGCCAACAAGACCGTGATGAAAGGATGCCGGATCATGAAGTGCAGGTTTACCTGCCTGAATTAAAGACAAACCTGCAACGACAGTGTAGGGATCATCAACGATATCATCGCGAAGTCTGTAACGTCCTGTCAATTTAAAATGATCAAGATTAAAATGCTGTTTATTTGTAATTGCAGCACAAATTTCAGCTTCAATCGCGTAATCTTCATAATTTACACTCACACTTTCCGTCCGAAAATAATCATCAGAGGGATAGCAGGTATTTCCTTTAGAAGTGGCAACCTTTGAAAATGTTTGGTAAAGATGGGTTGATTTCCATACAGGCAGTAAATCAGCCTCATTCCAAGGAATATATTCTGTCGTGGATCCAATAAAAGGAAAAAAAAAGCTTAAAATTAAAAGTTTTTTCATTTTTATTTAAGTTAATCCCCTTGCAGACAGTTCTCTTTCAGCCTCAATTGCAGCCATGCAACCAGAACCCGCAGCGCTTACTGCTTGTCTATAAACGTGATCTTGAACATCGCCTGCCGCAAACACTAACTCTAAACTTGTTTGGCAAGTACCGGGTTGCACTTTTATGTAACCATTTTCGTGAAGATCAATTTGATTATTTAGAAAAGCAACATTTGGTGTGTGTCCTACAGCAAAGAAAACTCCTCCGGCAGCCATTTCTTTAATTTCTTTGGTTTTGTTATTAATAATTTTTACTTTTTTTACAACAGAATCACCATCAATTTCTATAATCTCACTATCCCAAAGAATTTCAATTTTTGGATGACTTAAGGCCCTTTCCTGCATGATTTTTGAAGCGCGAAGTTTATCTCGTCTATGCACAATGTATACTTTGCTTCCAAACTTTGTCAAAAATGTGGCTTCCTCAACAGCTGTATCTCCGCCACCGATCACAAAAAGCGGTTGATTTCTAAAGATTGGCATTGCACCATCACAAACAGCACAAGCAGTAACACCTTTTTGCCAAAACTCTCCATCATTTGCACCTTTAATATCGAGTCTATTTGCAGTAGCACCCGTTGCAATAATCACAGCATCTGCCTGGTAATGAGATGTTGTCCCCTTAATCTCGTAGGGCTTTTTACTAAAATCTACACTTACCACATCTTCAGTCAAAATTTTGGTTTCAAAGCGAAGGGCCTGATCGCGGAATCTTTTCATAAGGTCGGGACCTGTAATGCCTTCGGGAAATCCAGGGTAGTTTTCTACTTCGGTTGTGGTCATTAATTGTCCACCTGCAGTGCCTGAATAAAAGCCTTCAAACATAACTGGTTCCATATTTGCCCGTGCAGCATAGATTGCTGCTGTGTAACCTGCAGGGCCTGATCCTATAATAACTAACTTTACTTTTTCCATTGTATGTGCCTCTCAAAAATTTCAGAAGTTAAACTCCTAACTTACCTAAATATCTGAAAAATTACAACAAATAAGAGATTGTATTCTCGGAAGGCACGAAATTAATGAATTGTTTTAATCGCCTATTTGTTATTTTACATAAAATTTTTATATTCTTAATTTTGGATTTACAATCATTAATTATAATGATGAATCAACAACCAAAGAATATTGGATATTTATGAAAGTTATAAAATCGTTATTTATTTTTTTAGTTATTGCTTCTTCTTCATTTTTAGAGGCTAAAAACACAAATCAAGTTAAATTTGCCCCCCATCAAATCACCCATATTAAAGACCGTCACTGGTATAATGCCAATTCAGGACCGAACACATCGCGTTTTAATCAGTCGATGACGGTTACAAAACTGCACGATTTGGCAACAAAGACTATTCATAATGGATCATTACGCCCATCGAATAATGATGGAGGAAAAATGGTCCATGAATATACATTTAAAAAACCAATCGGTAGAGCAACTAACGGAAAAAGAGTGAATACATTGCGTGTCGTGACGAGTCCAAAAGGCGAAATCATCACAGCCTTCCCCGTCCGATAAATCCGAACCAAATTAGCAAATATACTGGTGCTAGTCGAAAGTAAAAAGTTTCAGATTTTTTCGCGCATAAGCTGGCGCTTCTCTGCGTCTCTACGCCTCTGCGTTGAAAAAATCATATACGTTTAAATAAGTTTTTTTACAGCATACTCTTAATTTTTCTTTAATTTTTTCGGATTGAAGTAGAACCAGTATATATAAAGTTGTTAGGGGTAAATGTAGAACCAGTATAATGGCAACAAATTTTGTTATCTCAAGGTAAAAAAATATGGTGTTTTGAGGCGAAATCGATTAATATTTACGACATGTTAAAAAAAATTAAATTGAAAAATTTCATGTCGCACAAAAGCTCTGAATTTGAGCTTGTGAAAGGTGTTAACGTTATTACAGGCCCAAATAATTGCGGAAAATCTGCTGTTATTTCAGCGTTGCAGCTACTTTCCGACCTGCCTGTTAAGGAAGGCGACTACATGGTGCGCCACGGCACTTCCGATTCAGAGGTTACTGTCATAACGGATGAAGATGATGAGCTGACCTGGCAAAAAAAAGGGACGGGAACCACCCTCATCATTAATGGTGAAAAAAATATACGCCTACAAAATGATCGAGAGCATTACCTTGCCAAACTTCATCAATATTTGAAACTACCAAGAGTTTCAGGGCCTGATAAAAAACAAGATTTTGACATTCATTTTGCAACACAAAAAGATCCGATTTTTTTGATCAACGAACCGCCTTCCCGCGCAGCTCTATTTTTTGCCTCATCATCCGATGCTGGTAGGCTTTTTGAAGTACGAGATAAATTCAAGGAACTTGTAAAACTCAAAAAAAATGAACAGAAAAGTTCTAAGGCCGCTCTTGAGGAACAAAAAAAAATTCTTCTCCAACTAAATCCGCTTGATGATCTTGAAACTTTATTCAAATTTGTTCAAGATACCTATAAAGAATTTCCAAAAGATCAACAAATTCTTAAAAAAGGAAATGCACTTTTAGACACTTTTAGCAAATACCATAGTGAATTCAATGTTTTAGCTCTTCGAAATCAATTCTTACAACAATTGACAACACCACCTCGATTGGAGGATTCTAAAACCTTAAGTGATGGCCTTACAGTTTTGATAGAAAGAGAAAATGAATTTTCTATATTAGCTAGAAAAGCTAAAATACTTGATGAACTTCAACCACAACCGACTTTAGACCCATCGACAAAACTAGAAAAACATCTTGAAGCTTTGATTAAAAGTGAAAAAAACTGCATGCGTTTTGAAAAAATAGAAGCGCAACTGTCAACGATGTTACACTTACCAAAAATTGAAGACACAACTCACCTTAGCAAACTTCTTGAATCCTTAAAGAACTGCACTTCAAAAACGGCTCACCTCACTAAATCGGGTTCCCTTTTTGGAGCTCTTACAAAGCCGCCAAAGCTGGATTTAGTTTCCGAATTGTCATATTTAATTGTAACTCTTTTTCAAAAAACTAACGAAGAACAATATTTGAATGCACGTTTAAAAAACTTAAAAAAATTAAACACCATTCCACATTTTGAAAATTTGGTAAAAGTCGAACAAACCATTTCTGATTTAAAAAAAATGAATGCACGACTTACCTTAGCAGAAAAATATTCTTTAAATCTTTGCCATTTAAAAAAACCTCCTCAAATTGATCAAATAGCAGAATGTGAAAAGATCCTTAGAAGAATGAAAAACTTGGAGATTTCGCAACAATTCTATTCTAAACGATTTAACGTAAGCAATTTAATCACTCCGCTACCTGAAATTGTGGCTTATGATTGGCTTGAAAAACAGCTTAGAAATTTGAATATTCAGGCAAAAAAGATAGCCAAATTAACAATCGATTTTGAAAACGCTGATGCCTCACTGCAAAATTGGATTACTGAAAATCCAACATGCCCCTCTTGTGGGGGTGAACTTAACTTAAAAGAACTTGAAACGAGCATCTGCCATGGATAATAATTATAAGGGGCTTTTATTTATTGGCGATCCTCATCTTTCAAGTCGCATCCCCGGATTTAGAAAAGATGATTACACTGAGGCGATCTTAAAAAAAATAGAATTTGCCATACAATTTGCAACTAATGAGCGCCTTCTTCCCATTTTTCTTGGCGATTTATTTAATTTGCCTCGTGACAATTCTAATCGACTTCTTACAAAGCTCATCAGAATTTTAGAAGGACATTTTGTTTTAGGAATCACCGGCAATCATGATACTACAGAAAAAGACTTGCAAGATGATGATTCCTTAAGTGTTATTGTATCGGCAGGTCGCCTTACTTTATTAGATCAAAATGGTCCCTGGAAAGGAATCGTCAATAATGTCCCCCTAACCATTGGCGGTACAATGTGGAGTGATAGAATCCCTTCATGCCTTGAAGATTGTGATGATTCTTTTAATATATGGATCACCCATCATAACATCGGGTTTGCCGATTTTGAAGGTGCTTGGATCAAACCTCATGAAATAAAAGGTATCCATCTGATTGTAAATGGTCATCTTCATAAGCCTATGCCAAATCAAATATCTGGTATGACAACGTGGATGAACCCGGGAAGTATTGCAAGGGTTGCAAGAACAGATGCCGTACGTGATTTTATTCCCTCAATTGTCAAATTAGTACCCTCTGAAGTTGGAAAATGGCAGACTGAGCAAATACCTTTACCTCATGAACCATTCGACAGCGTCTTTTACCCAATGATGGAACATTTCAGCGAGGAAAGAACAGGTTCTGCTTTTATTCAAGGACTTGAATCCATTCAATCAATGCGCACAACAGGCGGCGCAGGGTTAGTACAATTTATCAACAGCAATATCGGCCAATTCGAAGAAAAGGTTGCCGACATTATATTACAATTAGTTAAGGAGATTTGTCCCGATGAATTCATCAAATAATCAAACGATTGAGCAGCTTACAACGAGATACACGAAATTAAACGAAACCAGAATAACAGCAGAAAGTGATCTCAAACATGCTACCAAAGAGCTTTCAAAATTAAAACAGGAAGCCTTGGAAATTTATGGAACCGATGACATTAGTACTCTACAAGAAAAATTGGACGAGATGCGTAAAAGTAACGAAAAAAAACTTAATGACTATCAAAATCACCTTGATGAAATTGAAACAAAGCTTAAAGCCATTGATGAGGATCAAGTCAATGTTGTGGCGCCTATTTCATGAATACTCTTCAAGATCCAACAGAATTGTTTGGCCGTTACAAGGTTTTATTAGATCGTAAAGATCAAGCGCAAAAAGAAATGAGCAAATGCCAAGCGCAACTTGATCAATTGGCAGAATTTCTTGGGTTAGAATCTAAAGTTCTCGCAGCTCTTGATCAGCTCGACAACCAATTGTTTAAAGAAATAACAACTCTGTTGGAAGATAAATTAAGTATAGCGCTTCAAGAAGTGCTTGAGCAAAGCATCAGGTTAAAAGTAGAATCTGTTTTGAGTCATAAATCAATCGGTTTTGAATTTAGCATCGAGCGCGACGGTCATGAAGAACACATTTTAAAAGGATGTGGCGGTTCTGTTGCAAATATTCTTTCGGTGGGTCTTCGTCTTTTTGCTCTAACGTGTTTGAATGAAAAAGAGCATCGACGATTTTTAGTGTTGGATGAACAAGACTGCTGGTTGCAGCCAGAGCTGATTCCCCGCTTTATTAAGATCATAAAGGAAGCGGCCGTGGCCCTTAATTTTCAAATTTTGATGATCAGCCATCATGATCCTAGCCTCTTTTATGATCAAGCTGATCGCGTATTTCAGTTGGAGCAGCATCCCGGTGGCGTCCGTGTTAACATCCTCGACCACAACCCTTGAACATCATTCATTTTCTAGTAGTGCCTGTATATAAGGGTGCTACTTCAATTGTACAAATAATCATGTTTTTTAAACCTAACACAATCAATTAAACCTTTATGATTTTTTACAGGATATGCAGGATCGCGAAGCGACCTTGTCGCGTAGCGATCCTGCATATCCTGTAAAAAAATCGAAAATGTTATAGATTGTAGGGGTCTAAATTTTTTCATTTTGAAAGAGAACGTGTATATAATGTTAAGTTTTTGTGGAGATATATTCTCTAAATAAGGGTATCATAAAAAAAATATCAGAAAAGGAGAGAAAGATGTCTTTAAAACCTGTAGGATCCATATTTGACATGTCAGTTGATCAAATCGATTTTTATTCAACTCGCCTTTACCCTAATAATCAGTTTAAAGGTTATTGGAGCTTTTCTTCGGTTAAAGGGTTTCTTCACCCAAATGAAAATCTTTTGCAGCGCGGGTATAGTGATCTTTATCAAATTGAAAGTAATGGAGTTACTCACAACGATATTGTAAGAAAATTAATAAAAATCTGTAGCAGAGTCATGTTTGGAGAGTTTACCGATACTATAGATGAAAAATTCAGGGTATGGCGAACCAATTCAACCAAAGAGTTTCGTCAACTTTGCCCTTTTACTCCTCGACCCAAAGAAAGATTAAATCCTTTTGAAATTCCAAAAACTTGTGGTCAAAATAATTTTGATTTTATTATTTGTAATATGAATACAAAGCGTTATGTGATAATAAACTCATTGCTCATGCATTTAATATGCGATCATCGTTTTTTTGAAGGAGAAGTTCATCATCGTATTAATCCTTTAGCTCTCATAGAATTTTTAGAAATAGAAAAAAAAACTTTTCTTCAAAAACAAATTTCGCAGATTGAATCAAATTGTTTATGGAAACCCAATCTTCAGAAAGTTTATTCCATAGAGACACCAAGCCATCCCTTAAGCCTTTCTTCACAACATGACAAAAAAATGCACAGATTAAACAATAATGTAGTTGGTATAATTTTACCCTACAGGCAAGAATTAGATCCTAATGAATTAGTTGAATTTAAAAACCATAAAAACTTAAAATTTTTACATTTGTTTAATTTAGGACATAGTAAAAAAACGGTTTCTGGTTATATAGAAGGGGCTTCGTTCAAAAATGTGACTATTCCTTCAAACAAAAGAATTGTCCTAGTAAAAATTAGATGTAACAATTATTTAGATAATTTTCTTTTTAAATACACTGTAATATGATATGATATTTTTTTTAAACAAAGAGGATTTATGCAAACAGAGAATAATCATAATCAACTGAATAAACAGATAACTCCTTTAATAGATGAAATTATTTTTAACAACCCAATAAATTCCACTCTGAAATTTAAAAAAACTTTATCTCTTGAATCTAAATGTAGTGAACTAATAAAAGAAATAATTAAAGATTGTGAGTACAATAAAGAGCATAAGGTTAAGAGAAGCAATTCTCTTTTTAATACCAGTTATTTGGATCGAGCAACTATTTGTCAATCGCTCAATAAATTGTCTTTTCATCTTAAAACTTTAAAATTGTCATCTCGTGTTAAAATTATATTTCCGGAATTGTTAATTCATCTTACCGAAAAATTTGAGAGACTTGGGCTAGCGATCCAATCATGTGAGGCAATTAAAGCCAAACACATCAATGAAAGATTAAGCTTTAATACATTTCCAACGGATATTCAAATAAAAATTATCACATCCTCTTCCATTTTTTTGGAGAGTTTAAAAAAACTTTACACATTAGACGAACCTCTACTTTATCGTAATATACTACCCTTATTAATTGATGAGGGTTTTCTCAAGTGCAGGATGGATAGTTACATAGAAGAATTTAGAGAAATTGCACCCTATTTAAAATCTATTGTTGTGTCCGCTCCACTTTTATATCAATCTAAAATAAATGCAAAACAACTAACATCGGTTCAATCTCTTAGGATCGACTATTCAGATTTTATCTCTTTACATGCAAAGGAGACTTATCCCAGTGAATTTGCCGAGGAAATTGATGAGGAAATATTTCACCACTTAGGATCTTTACCTCAAATCGAAAAAATTGAATTAACAGGTGCTGCCATTTATTTCGAAGATTCAATATTAAATTTAAAAAAATTAACGAACCTTCACACACTATCGCTTAATGTTTTGGATAATTCTAGTTTTACTAATTTTTCTCACTTAACAAGTTTACAAACTTTAAAATTAGGCTTTACAGCCGAGAGTCATGAACTCGCACAACTGGGAATTGAAATTTCGCGAATGACTCATTTAAAAAATCTTTTTTTAGATTTAAGAACGGATAAATTTCTTACAATAAAAAATTTAAGAATGTTAGTAACGCCCCATTTAGAAAATTTGAATATTTGTTATGGTTCTTACAAGTTTCAAGGTAGATCTTATAATAGTGATCCTGAAGATCTAACTGATTTTTTGAAAAAAGAATGCCCAAACACAAACATTTTTATTAAGAAACTAAGTAATTACTCATCCAACCTTCTTTCAATTGCTGGTATAGAGGAGTTTAAAGAACTTTCGGAATTAAAATGTTACAGCTAACCAAAAACAACTTCCGGTCTTCATTAAATCAGCATAATTCCTGTTGCTAGTCGCGGATGCGACGACAGCATGTAGCCGCGGGTGGTGGTAACCCGCGGACAATTTAGAAAAAAAAATGAGCTGAGATAGCTGCGACAGAGAGCAAAAGATATTATATAATAAGTATTCTGTCGCCACTTACGTGGCTTATTTTTAACTATCGGTTATCCGCGGGTTCACACCCGCGGCTACATACTGTCGTCGCATCCGCGCATACGCATTAAGCTAAAATAAATTATAAAGCAGGCCTTCAGCCTGCGATCGTAACGCACTGATACCTAGGGCGTTGCCCTAGACTATTATAAGCCAGGGCTTTGCCCTGAAAAATCGTCTTCCAGGCTGAAGGCCTGGTTTTTAATAGCCTAGGGCATCGCCCTAGGAATGATATTGTATAAAATGCAGGCTGTAGGCCTGCTTTATAATTATCCTAAAATACT
>JBBSJT010000007.1:0-38159 GCA_038257035.1 Chlamydiia bacterium | reverse complement strand
TCTTTTGCAAGAAGGTTTTCGGCTCGTATTTTTCTTGTGTAGATTTCCAAAATTTCAAAAATGCCATCCTCATCAGGCATATCAAATTTTAAATGGTATCCAAGACGCTCTGAACGTGTGATTGCAGGATCCAATAAATCGATGTGATTTGTAATACCGATCACAAGAATATTATTTAGTTTTAAAAGGCCGTCAATCATATTGAGCAACTGATCTACAACGGAAATCTCCCATCGTTTAGATGATTCATTTCTAGCTCCTGCTATCGACTCAAATTCATCAAAGATTATTGTGTATAGAGGGCTATCTACGCCCCATTTTTCTTGAGCTTTTCTAGCGGGTTCAAATAATTTCCTAATTTTCTCTTCAGATTCCCCAACATATTTTGCATGGATTCCAGGACTGCTTACAAGTTCAGTTCTTTTGGGATCACAACCTACAGCCTCTGAAAAAAAACGTGCTAATGTGGTTTTACCGGTCCCCGGAGGTCCATGAAAAATCAAGCCCTTAACAGGGTTTGCATCTAATCGTTTCGTTAAACTTTCCATTTTGCTTTCGTGAAAAATAAGAACTTGTTCAATTAAATCTGTTAATTCTTTGTTAATACCTCCAAGGCCCTTACTTTTAAGATTTTCTATAAGTTTTTCTGTATTTAATGGCACTTTTTTACCGATTATTGAAACATCCGTACTAGATAAAGCTTTGAAACGAAAGGATGTGTTATTATCAAAGTTGCCTAATTGGTTAAAATTATTTACTCCAATTACATTCTGAAAAGAGACATTTTTTGCTTTTAAAGTAAACTTCTCATTTAATATCGTGACTTCGAATGTTTGGCCTTCAATCAATGGACTACTGGAAATTGCTTCCTTTATAGCTCTTTCCAAATGAAGTTCTAAAACTTCAGACACAATTTTTTTGTTATCTTGCCATATATTTACGTACCTATCCACTTCAAATTCCAATGTGGAAATATTGGCCAATGTTTTATTTTTTATAAAACTGATATTTAAATTAGAGCTCATACTGTAGCTAAAAGCGGTATGCTCACTTAATTGCCAGCGTGAGCGAAATAAATCATCCGGGCCATGTATCGGTGAAGGATCTTCAACATATTTTTCAGCATTTTCAATTTTGACAAGAAAAGTTCCGGTACTTAACTCTAAGTTAATTTTTTGACCTACCGCAACAAAGCCACCGTTAAGTAATGCCAAACTTAATTCTTCTACATCTATCCATGGGGTAATATTTTTAGAAGTCAGTACATCTTTTGCCGAAGCAATGAGATCAATGACTTTTATTTCACAATTTTTTGTAAAACGAGGTGAATCTTTAACAAATATAACTTCGTCAAGATGGGATTTAAATTGCAATTCAGTTGTATCGCACAAAAACATTCCTCTCTTACAATTTTGAGGAGCTTGCAATCTGTTAAATCCTAGAGATGATTCTAAATTGAGGTAAAAAGATGTGTCTTCAACTTTAACATTGGATTTATAACCCACAAAAAGGGATTTCCCTCTCAATCGACTTTTAATGATTTCAGAAAATGCATCATAATCTACAAGATAGGACTCATCTAAAAAATCAGTCATCAAAAATCTAAGGCTATTTTTATATTTTTCATTTAAATTAACGTTAATTCGAATAGAACTTGCAAAATCGTTTTCTGCTTGGCTCAAGACTGAAAATGAAACATTTCCTGTATGAATATTATCAAAAATAATTTCCGTATTTAAAGTTACAACTCCAAAATTGGATTGAAAATGTCCGTTTGTAACTCTAAGAGTTTTTACATAAGTGGTGATAGATGGTTTTTCTGAATCGAGCGTAATTTTTTGATTTAAATTAACAAAAGAACCTATCATTTTTCTCTGACAAAGCATTTTTAGATGATTATAATCAAAACATGATGAATTGGGTAAAAAATTTGAAAATTCAATCTTCAGGTGAAGAGATTGTATTTCCTCATGTTCAAATTTAGTATTAGAAGAAGATAAAAACAAGGTTTCTTTATTTTCAAGAAAAGCTGTGAGGGGCTTGACATGTCTTTTTTGAGCATTGCTAAGACAAATAACCCCCGGTTGGATATTACGCACACCTACCTGATAAACATGTTTTGCAATTTGTATGTACCCTGTATCGCATTCTCCAAAAAAATCCTTAAAGTCATTTATATGCATCCAGACAATATTTTTATCAGATTCTTCCAATGGATTTAAGATAACAATAGTAAAGAGCTTGTAGATAATTTCATCTTCAATTTTATATTTTTTATGACTGCCTTCCATCTCAATGAAGTTTGTTTGGCCAAAAGGGCGTTTAAGTGTTGTGGTAGTATTTGCATTCATGATATGCCTATTTTTTATTATTTTATGAACATGCTTAACAAGCTATAAGTCATAATATAAACTTGAATTTATAGTGAACATAAAAAAATTCTTGAACCATTGCGATATTTTTTTGGAGAGTCGATGATTTTTAAAAGTAGGGCACATGCCGGGTACCTTCTGGCAGACAAATTAAAAGTTTATAAAGAAATTAAAAATGGTATCCTCATTGGTCTGCCAAGAGGTGGTGTTGTGACGGCAGCTGTTATTGCAAAGGCTTTAAACTTGCCCTTGGATGTTATTTGTCCGCGCAAAATTAGAGCACCATTCCACCCTGAATTAGCCATAGGCGCTATTACGACAAATGATGTCGGTTACCTCAATGAGGAGCTTATCGAACTGCTTTTAGTAAGCGATGAATATCTTAAAAAAGAGATTGAAGAAAGACAAAAAGATGCAAAACTACGTCTCCAAATGTATCGGAAAAATAAACCGCCACTTGATCTTAACAATAAAACGGTAATTTTAGTCGATGATGGACTTGCAACGGGTGCAACAATGCTTGCTGCCATCTCCGAGGTTAAAAAAAGTAAGGCTGCAAAAGTTATTGTTGCAATACCGGTAGCTCATCCCGATTCATTAAAGCTTATTGAAGATAAGGTAGACGATCTTGTTTGTCTTTATTCCACACCTGCATTCTATGCTGTCCAGCAATTCTATGAAAATTTTGATCAGACAGAAGACGCCGAAGTGATCAAGCTCCTCGAATAATTTGAAGACCGTTAAAAAATCACAAAGCTATAGAAATTATTTTAGAATGTTGGTTTCTTGAAGCAGTTGCAAGACGTGTTCGACCTTGATCTCATCCTTTTCCGACAAACCGATAAATTGCTTTAAGAGCTGTTTATTTGCATCAGGGCTACTATCGATCATTCTTTTGAGCTCTGAAACCATTTTTTGAGGGGTGAGATGCTTAAAGAAGATTGATAAAACCTCACTCTTGCTTCGGCTTAATAATTTATCAGACAAGAATGCCGTAAAAATATCTGTTTCTAATTCAGAACTGATGCCAACTTCTGCACCAATCAAATTTTTAAGATAAGTTACCTGATGAACAGCTTCTTTAACATCTTTTTGGCCCGTCAATTCCTGCATCATTTCATCTAAACCATTAAATCTTGATTCCATAAATTTAAAGATCATTTGATTGATTTCTTGACAAATTTTCGGTTTAATTTCTTCTTTGCCAGCCTGTCTTAATAATTCGGTAGCTCCTGTCTTATTTAACTTATATTCACAAGTATCATCATCCATATCCCAATATTGCGGATCTGCAATCAGGGGTGTTACAAATACTGAATTTTCTTTAAGATTGCCGTTTACATGAGAAATAAGATCCTCAACACTCTTTGGAATGAAATCTTTCATAAATCTGAAGGCTTCGGTTTTTTTATCACCTTCAAAAGTATTTGCTGATTCTTTTGATCCACTAAAGGATATTTTGTATTGATACTTTGGCTCTAAGTTGTAATAAAGGGAAGTTATTTGACCTTTTTTTCCATGATCACAGCCATTGATGGAGCTTAAAGTTTTAATCAACATCTCTTCTTGTTCGGTAAAGAAATTTTCTGTTTTTACTGTCTGATCTTTTTCCAAAATAGATCTTAAAATAGCTTTCCATTGAGCCTCTTCAGAAGAAACCTCAGAACCTGATGCATTCATTAAAATTTTAAAAAAAGCTGGTTGATTTTGAAATATAAGGATAATAAACCAGTCGATTCTTGTATTTGGTTTTGGCACTTCGGGCCCTAAATCGATCAATTGATCAATCGCATTCATGGCTGTTAATTCAACAATGCCATTTTTAAAAATTTTATTTTGAAAAGCATTTATCAACTGATTATACGCATCGAAAGTAGCATTTTGTGGCAAATCTTCCCTTTTTATGGATGTTTTAAAGGAATTTTTTTTCAATTGGTCTAAATTAATTCCAACAGATTTTCCGAAAAGATTCATGCATTTAGGTTTGAAATTTATAGTTTCAAAAGACAATTCTTCAAGTTTATGATAAAGATTAAGAAAATTTTTGGGACCTGTATGTTCCTGAGCCCAATCAATTTCTCTTGAACGTTGAAAAAGTTTATGTCCTTGATTAATCTTTAACAGAGAGAGATCTTGATTATATTCAAGAAACGTTCTTAATCCAATTAAGGTCAAAGGATGAGTCTGAGTGGAAAATAATTTTTCTTCCAAAGACTTAAGAAGTTGATTCCTCATCGCTTGAGGTTTGGAGTGTAACAGACTAAGCGAATGAAAATCTCGAAGGGACTCCCCTAACAAATAGTAACTGATCATCGGTGTCACCGATAATTGTTTCATCAAGTTTAAGGCTTTCAGATCTATGTTTTCTACAAAGCTACCTCTTTCATTTTTTGGTACTATTTGAAGACTTCTTATTATTTCAAAAGTCAAAACATTGTTGTTTGTTCTTTTAAGAAATTCGGCTCCATGATGAACAATATCGGTTAGATGATATTTGTTCAAATTATTGAAAATAATCATTTTTTTGTCAGTAATTTCACCTTCAAAAAGGTTAAAGAGATCTTCTACAAAATCAGCTCTATGATTATTTGCATCCGACATAATCCAGTTAAAAATACTCATTCGTTCAGCTAATTTTGTATTTTTAGTAAACAGCATTTCAAGGTAACATAATATCACTTCCCTTTCATCTGATTGGATCTTAAGAACATTTTCAAAAATCTCATTTGATAAGTTAATTTTTGAAATCAAAGAAAAAAAAGTTGATCTTTCCTCTATAGACATTTCTGAAAGTTCTTTTAACTTTGAAATTCTTAAACGAGGTGTTAGTTCAGGCCGTGCTGTAAATAATAAACATTTTTCTCTTTCGTCTGCAGGAATTTTAATGATACATTCAAAGCATTCAATAATATCTTTATTTTTCGTTGCACCAATTTTTTCAAAATAGATGTAAACATTGGCTCTTTCTTCACTTGACAAAGCCACTATAGCTTTAAAAATCTTGACCCTCTCTTCCATGTTCAATTTCAACTTTGAAATTTTACCTTCATACATAAAACATTCAGACATTTCGTGGAGTGGAATAGATTGAATTAGGTCTGGAAAGGATATAAGTGCTTTTATAGCGGCAACTTTGTATGAAACATCCATTTCGGCATAACACATTAGATTCAAAAATTTTGGATATTTACCCATTTCCAATTTTTTAAGAGTATTTAAAATTTCAATTCTTGTGTAATGTTTCATTTGAGGTTTAAGGAAATTAGCCAAAAATAAAGAACATTCATTTCTTTTTTCGCTATTCATCTCTTTGAATGCAATCAGCATATCAATTTTTTCAGATAAGTTACTATCTTGCTTTGCAAACTGACAAGCAAAGTTTAAACACTCTTCTTGATCTTTGAAGGAAATTTGATTAAGGGTTGTTAAAAAACGTAATTTGTCGAATTCGTTGGCATCTTCTTTGCCAAAAAAATCTTCAGTTAAACGCACAAATTTTTCCTGAGATTCCGGTGGAATATTAGGAGAATTCTTGAAAAGGGCTAGTTGCTCATCGATTGACATCAGATTTATAATGATTGTTTCGCGTTTCAAAGGCAAATTTACAATTTCAAAATTGAATACCTTTTTAGCAAGCGCAACAGATTGATCCACCACAGGTTTAATGGGTTGATCTGCAATAGGGCGTATGATTTTGACTTGGTTATTCAAATTATCTTTTCTTTGCTGATCCAATTTATAAATCACAAAAATTGCAATAGCGACGGTAACGACAAGTGTAACTGCAATGGGATGTGCTGTAATTAAAACGATGCCTCTACCAAAGAGCAACCTGGAACCGTTTGCTGTAGTTAGAATTTTTGCAGTTTCTTTTGCTCTGGCTGTAACAATTGCTAATGAATTCATTTGAAACCTAATAATTATATTGATTATATTAAAATAAAGTTAAATCATACATTAATTAACAATTAAACTCAAACCTGAAGTAAGACAAGTGGGATTAAAATTAATATTTTAATTTACAAAGAAGATCCTTCCTTGCTAAACTCTAGGTTGTTAAGCATACGTTTTTTTTACAGGAAGTATTAAGAGATGTATCTAGCTTGTTATGATTTTTTTTACCGCGAAGGGCGCGAAGAAGCGCAGCTTATGCTGCGAGAAGAGGCGCGAAGAGCGCGCTATCGCGCGAGGTCTTGTTCTATCGCGCCTTTGGCGCGCTTCTTCGCGTTTCTTCCCGCAGCATAAGCTGCGCTTCTTCGCGCCCTTCGCGGTAAAAAAATGTAAAATGACGGTATAAATTTCTTCGTGGTAAAGAAAATGTAATGAAATGGAAAAAAAATGAAAAGCGCAGCGATTAGTATTATATTCAAAGAAAACCGAGATGAAGTACTCCTCATTAAAAGAAGGGATGTCCCTGTCTATGTTTTACCGGGAGGAGGCATTGAATCTTTTGAAACAGAAGAGGAAGCTGCCATTCGTGAAACCCTTGAAGAGACTGGTCTCAATGTCAAGATCATTAGAAAAACTGGCGAATATACACCAATCAATCGACTCAGTTCTAAAACCCATGTTTATGAATGCCAAGTGATAGATGGAACATTCCAAAATGGTGACGAAACTAAAAATATAGCCTTTTTTCCAATCACAAATCTACCTTCTTCATTCTTCATCGTGCATCAGTATTGGTTGCAAGATGCGCTAAAATATGATCATTGTGTAAGAAGACCCATTAGCGAAGTCACCTATTTTAACCTTGTCAAATATTTTTTTAAGCACCCCTTACTTGTCTTTGGTGCTCTTCTTGCAAGAATTCGATTGCGATTTGATAACTAACCTGCTTGACATCCCTGTAAATTCCTGCTAAAATCTTTTTAATTAAACTAACTTGTAACGGAAAATCAATTATTTATGCTTAAAATTTTTAATGAAACTTCTAATTTGCCTGTTGAAAAAAACACATGCCAAACTATTGAACAAGATGATATGCATCGCTATGCTTTTAAAGGCAATAAAATTCATTTTATCAGTCTTGGTTGCCCGCGTAACTTAGTCGATAGCGAAGTGATGCTTGGCATTCTCTTAAAGGCCGGCTATGAGGCTACAGAGCAAATGGAAGATGCTGATTTTATCGTTATTAACACTTGTGGATTTCTACAGGTCTCAAGAGATGAATCAATGGCAACAATTGATGAAACCTTAAAGGCACGCAAAGCCTCTGCTAAACTTATTGTCACAGGTTGCATGGTTCAAACACATAGTAACGACATCACAAGCCAATTTCCAAAAGTTGATTATTTATTAGGCTCAGGTGATGTTGAAGGCATTTTGAAAGCCGTTCAATCAGAAACACAAGGCTCGCAAATTACAACTGCTAAAAGTTATTTAGAAGCGGGCGAAGTTCCTCGTCGATTGTCGACTCCCAAACATTTTGCTTATTTAAAAATTGCTGAAGGTTGCAGAAAACGTTGCGCGTACTGCATCATTCCTGACATTAAAGGCCCCTTAAAAAGCAAAACCGTGACCCAGGTCTTAAATGAATTTAGAGTGTTAACTTCGGGTGGCGTAAAGGAAATTATTTTAATCGCACAAGATCTTGGCGATTTTGGTAAGGACATTGGGTATAAGCGCGTAGATGGCCTCATTAATTTGATCAAAGAAATTTTAAAAGAACCTGGTGATTACTGGTTAAGACTTCTTTACCTTTACCCTGATGAAATCACGGACGAATTAATTGAATTAATGAAAAGTGACAGCAGAATCTGCCCATATCTTGATATGCCAATTCAACACGTCAACAATGAAGTTTTAAAGTCGATGAATCGTGCGACATCAAAAGAAGATATCATCGATATTATTGGAAAACTTAAAAAAGAAATTCCTGATATTAGCATCAGAACAAGCTTAATAGTCGGATACCCCGGTGAAACAGAAGAGCAATTTGAAGAGCTTTGCCAGTTTTTAGCAGATTACCCGCTTGATAATGTTGGCATATTCAAATATTCTCGTGAGCCCGATAGCCGCTCTTTTTCATTGCCAAATCAGATCGCTGAAGAAGTGAAAATTGAACGTTACGATCGCCTCATGCAAATTCAACAAAAAGTTGTTGAAAAATGCTTAAAGACAAAAATCGGCCAAAAATTAGTTGTGATTGTTGAAGGGTACCATCCTGAATCAAATTTATTGATGGTAGCTAGACACCGTGGCCAATGCCCTGACATTGATGGTAACATCATTATTAATGATGGAAGAAAGGTCAAGGGTTTTGGAGAAAGGTATTTAGCAGAAATCACAGGCGTTGCAGGTTATGACCTTGTTGCCCGCGTGATTAAACCCCTTTAAGTTTTTAGAAGGGACACTAGTACACCATGTCATCTAAATTGATAAGCAATATGCTTGGATTTTACTTATCAATTTAAACGACATGATGTACTAGGTCCAGGTCCCTTCCATTCTAAAAAAATAATTAATAAAATAATCAAGGAAGATCTATGGAACCATTAAATAAATATCAAGTTAGCCCAACATTTATAGAAATCCTAAAGTTGAGTGAAGAGGACATTGAATTAGAGGTAAAAGTTACGACAACTGCAGATCGTTCTTTACTACCTATTCCACTAAAGGATTTAGAAACAACTTTATCTGAAAAATACACCAAAATAAATAAAAAAAGGGAATCCATCCCATCCAATAAAATCTTAAACGCATCGACTAGTAAAGCTCTTTTATTTTCTCAAATGAAAATTTGGAAAAAAACAACGTGTCCAAAAGATAAGGAAAAATGGATCATTCAAGCTTGTAAAACTTTGGAAAACTATTTGAAGGGCAAAGCCAAACTTGAAAATAAAAAAAACATATTCTTTAACCACGCAGAAGAAATCTTTGATCATGCTTTATCGATCATCAAGAGCGATTGTTTTTCATCATTTTTTTATTTAAAACTTCTTTTAACAACAGATCTTAAGCATCAAGACCTAATTGACGAGGATTGCAAGTTAGAGCTTTTTATCGAGATCCTTCATAACGTGAAAGCCTGCATGGCCACCCAAGAAGAGATAAAACCAGATTCTTCAAAAGCACTTGTTGATGAAATGAAAATATTTATGGTTAACAATCCTACCTTAGAAGATATGATTGGGACTGAAGAAGTAAACGATTTTAAAGAATGGTTGGATGAAGATTGGGAACCGGAAGAAAAAAATCCTCATAATGAAAAAGATTTTGATATTGCCAAAATTTTAATGGATCTTGATAAAATTTATGGCGAAACCACTGAATATGATGAGAAAATTACTATGGCCCATGTTTTAGAAGAGGATACCTCAGCAAAACGTCCGCTAGAATTAACCGACGACCATCTATCAAAAAAACGAAAACTCTAAATATGCACTAGTTTGTGATGATTCTTTTACCGCGAAGGACGCGAAGAAGCGCAGCTTATGCTGCGGGAGGAAGCGCGAAGAAGCGCGCCAAGGCGCGAAAGAACAAAAAGAGAGTTTTTTTGTTAAATATGCCTTTATCAAAAATCAATTTCTAAACCTCTCCTCGCGCGATAGCGCGCTTCTTCGTGTTTCTTCCCGCAGCATAAGCTGCGCTTCTTCGCCTCTTCGCGGTAAAAAAAGCTACTCTAACGTTATAACACTTATTTTTGGAGGATGAGGTTGCCGAGGGTGGTGATTTCATCTCTGGTATCAAGAATTTCAAGAGATTGAAAATCATTAGAAATACGCAATTTCAATACTGTCCCTTGAGAATAATTATCTTCTACGAATCTGATAATACCTCGATGCATTTCAAAACAGCCGTAATGACCTTGATCATGCGCTGAAGGAATCGTGTAAGGGTAAATTTCCCCTGCACCAAAGCTCTGATTATCATGCCAGACCGAAAGAACCACTTTAACAGCATGATCATCAGGCTTGCTAAAACCTTCATAAACCGGATGATTATTGTTGATAAAGTCTGTAAATGGTGTCATGGGTAAACCTTTACTAAAAAATGATTAATTGCTCTTGTTATAACATGAAAGCTAATTTATAATCACCTCATTTTTTAAAACGATAAACTGATTTTTTTTAAATTGAAGGTGAGCTATATGTAGTTAGAAAGATTAGCTTTTAAGGAGGCTATATGAATCCAAACACAACAAATATACAAAAAAGACCTCCCGATCCTGAAGTTGTAGTCACTAAAGAATACATCGAGAATTTGCCAAAAAGGTTTGTTGATCCGCAAGTTATAATAAAAAAATGCGCAATTTTGCAAGATGCAATGCGATCAGTTCACAGATGGGTATCGAATGCATTTGAGTTAAGAATTAATATCGACCGCCAAATAGAAATTATAGGAACAACTCTTTTTGATGCCCTAGAACACAGGCCAACAAGTGAATTTGATCGTGAAGCCATGCTTACTCGTCAGATAACCATCTACACAGTCTTTTGTAATCAAATCATTCGAAAAATTATGCAAAAAGCTCTTGAAGATGAGCTTAGATTAGCTCACCTGAATTCAAAAAACGAAGATTTAATTAACCTTTTTGAAAGTAGATACAATAGATTTATTCCGGATTTAATCTGTTATGATAGAATTTCTGTTGTTGTCGGTAGATATTGTACTGCCATTAATATCCTGCAACTCATGCGAGCATCCATAAAAAAAGATAATATTGGTATTACTCCCTTTAACCTTTTTAACCGCTGTAGCTACTAAATTAACCTTTAACTATACATCTAGTCACATTTTAATATAGCACTGCTCCGCAGTGCTACATTAAAGATGTGGCTAAGGGTAAGACCTTACATTCATCTACCTATAAAAAAATCATTTTTTATCTTGGTTAAGTTCTTCCACTAACATAAAATCGATGAAGCCTTTTTCAACGTTTACATTAAGAAGTTTAACTTTTACGTGGTCTCCTACATCTACTTTATTACCACCTTTTACAATTTTCCCCTCAACCGGTGGTTGAAAGACGCGCACAAATGTTCCATCCGGTTTGGCTCCTGTGATAAGGCCTTCAAAAGTTTGATTGATTTTATCGGAAAGTAATATGGCAGCTGCTGACTTTTGCGTCTGTCGTGTAACTTTATCAGCATCCGCTTCTTTTCGACTGCATTGTTCTGCAAGACGCTCAAGTTCATTTTTTTTATACGGGCAATCTTTCCCTTCAAGAACCGCTCGTATCATGCGTTGAGTGATTAGATCAGGATATCGTCTATTTGGGGCGGTTGAGTGAGAATAATTTCTTAATGCCAGACCAAAATGACCAAGAAGATCTTCTCCTGGATATTCGACAACATACTCCCCTCTTCCTAAAAGTTTGACAACAGACAAAGAAAGATCAGGAAATCGAAGAGGATCCATGGCTTTTTGCTTAATCAAGAAATTTTCAAGTGCTTTGGAATCAGGTTCTGTGGGTAAATTTGCCCCAAGTTTGAATGCAATTTCAACAATTTTGTCCCAGCGTTTAGGCACGCGCACAATTCTTTTAAAAGCCGGAAAATTAGCTTCGTGTAAAAATTTTGTGGCTGCCGTATTTGCAGAAATCATAAAATTTTCAATAATTTCCTTTGCTCGATTTTTCTTCTCTTCAACGATATCAACAATCATTCTATTCTTTATAATGGCATGAGGCTCAACTGTTTCTAGACTTAAAGAACCAATCGCCTGCCTACGAGCCTTCATTTTTTGAGCGATTGTATCATGCAGTATTAACTGATCTTGGAGTTGTCTATTGACTTCTACTTTAGAAGGAGCCACACCACCCTCAAGCCAAGCACCCACTCCATTATAGGCCAATTGTGCGTGGTTTTTAACAAGTGCCTTATAAATTTTAAATGCTTGCATCATACCTTGATCATCAATATCCATCTCGGCTACATAAGCGTTTCTGTCTTCGTTTTCATTAAGTGAAGTTAGGTTGGTCGATAATTTCTCTGGAAGCATCGGAAAAATAATCGTCGGTGTATAAACCGAGGTTGTATTGTGTTCTGCATGCTCATTAATGGCAGAACCCTTTTTAACTGTGGAGTTGACATCTGCGATTGCAACATAAATCTTAACCATTTGAGGATTAGTTTGTTCAGCGTAAGATAATTGATCTAAATCCTTTGAATCATCGTTATCGATTGAGAAAAATAATTTATCCCGCATATCTTTTACTTGTTCATCATTATCATAAATCGTGCCTTCGTTAATGGATTTAAGTTCTATCTCTACATCATCGGAAAAATCCACCATAAAGTCTCTTAACTCCATGGCTTCTTTGGCTAGTGCTTCCAAATCAATTTCAGATTGGTCCATTTTTATTGTCATACGTCACCTGTAATGTTTTAAACTAAAAAACTATTGATCTCATGATAAATATTTATTGTAAATAATATTTTGAATATAAAGAGAAGAAGGGTTTCTGAATTATTTAAGCATATGGCGGTAAAATAGATGAAAACAAGAAAAATGCATGATTTCGAAGTTAAAGAAATACTTAAAAGATTTAATCAAGTGCAAGAAAAGTCTTCTCTTCAGCAAAAGAAAACAACTTCTAATACCATGCGAAATTTAAATTATCGTTCAATTAGAAAAGAGCTTGGAGTGGATTGTTTAAATGAGATCGTTGAAGTAGATTCTAAAAATTATACTATCCTTGTTGAGCCTGGATGTCCAATGGACAAACTTGTAGACCAATTAGCAAAATTTAATTTAATGGTCCCAATTGTCCCGGAATTTAAAGGTATCACTGTTGGTGGAGCTATCAATGGCACTGCCATTGAAAGCAGCTCCTTCATTCATGGGCAATTTAATGACATCTGCACTGAATTTGAAATTATACTCGGAAATGGAGAGCTTATAAAAGCTAGTCGAAAAGAGAATGAGGATTTGTTTTTTGCAATGGCGGGTGCTTATGGCTCGCTTGGAATCATCACTTTGGTAAAGCTACAAGTTATTCCCCGCAAACCTTATGTAGCCCTTGCTTACCATCGCTTTGAAGATATTAAAAATGGGGTGGAATGTTTAAAAAATCTAATCACTTCAAAAAACCCACCTCAGTATGTTGAAGGTATTATATATAATGCTAGTGAAATAGTTATTATTGAGGGTAATTTAAAAGAAAAACAAGAACTTTTTTCAAATTCTCATAAAATTTCGACTAGTCGCTTTAAACCTTTTTTCTATAATCACGTCAAAGAAACAGCGTTTGAGCATGAATATATGGATTTAACTGATTATTTGTTCAGGCATGATAGAGGGGCTTTTTGGATGGGTTCCTATGCTGCTAATATTAAGCTTTTCTTTCGATATTTGCTCGAAAATCAACTTCATTTAAAAAAACTTGATCACTTCTTATTTGGCCCCTTAAGAACAAATAAGAATTCAACACTCATGCCCCAAAATTTTTTATTCCGCACATTCTTTGGCTCATGGATGACAAGTCGTACACTTTATAGCCTGCTCCATATGAACTCAGAAAACTGGTTCAAAGAAAATTTTGTCATTCAAGATTATTTTCTCCCTGTAAAAAATACAATGCAATTTATTAATTTAGTAATTGAAGAAACAAACATTTTTCCGATATGGCTCTGCCCTGTTCTTTCAACAAATGAGCCTCAAATATTTTCTCCTCATTACAAACAAGAAATAACAGATGATCAACACTTTATCGACATTGGCCTTTATGGAATGCCCACTAAATTAATAAGTTTAGAAAGCATCAATCGGAAAATCGATCAAGAAGTTTTAAATTTAGAAGGTAGAAAAATGCTTTATAGCTTTAACTACTATACAAAAGAAGAATTTTATAAGATTTACTCACTGAATGATTATCAATTGCTTAAAGAAAAATATCATGCTAAGGAACTATTCGGTGACATCTTCGATAAGCTTTAACTTAAAACGCTTCTAGTACGATAAAGGAAGTATCCAAGTCTGCATGAATGTAAAAACTTACAGATTTTTTCAACGCAAAGAAGCTGCTGAAGACGCAAAGGCGCAAAGAATTTAAGAAAAGCCTCTTTGTATGCTTAAAGGGTATTTTTTAATCTTTGCGCCTTTGCGTCTTCTGTAGCTTCTTTGCGTTGAAAGAATCGAAGACGCTATATTAAATAGTTTATTAGCAATTTTCAGATTATAGGATGTATAAATTGTAGTAAATTAAAATTGTGAGGGATTTTACCGAGGTCGCATTTAAGACCTCCGGTAAAAAGAATCAGAAATTTAGTTTTTGGCGTGAGCCGCATTGAAGAGAAGCGCTGCAACAACAGCACCTGCAATGTTTCCAATCAATAACTTCCAAGCGTCTCTCCAAGAAATAATATTCATTAATGCCTCACCAAGTACAACAGACGGATTAAACGCAGCAGTCGAAATATTTCCTACAGTATAAGCTCCTGCTAGAAGCACAAAACCAATTGCAAAACCAAAATAAGAATTACCGGCAGTTTCTCTTGGAACCGCAACATTTAATACCACAAAGCAAAGAAGAAATGTGAATAAAAATTCTGCTAAAATAGAGTGTGGGGTTAAATTTGCAGCAGCTGTTGATTGGCCATCTTTAAAATAGATAACTGTAAAGGCCGCAATAATGCCTCCTACCATTTGAGCAATCCAATAAAATCCCAAATCTGATGCAATTAATCTTTTTTGCATAAAAACAGATAAAGATACCGCAGGATTATAATGACCTCCCGAAATGTGTCCTCCTGCATAGACAAGGACTGCATAAATTGAAGCGATTGCAATTGGTGCAAAAGCTGAAATTGATGGGTTCATGACTGTCATTCCGACAGTAAATACAAGAAAAAACGCTCCGATAAATTCGTACAAATATTTCATTTATTTCTCCATTAATGGTTTAACCACGACTTTGCAATTTTTCCAAGGTCATATTCTTGGGAGGAGGCTTTTCTCCTCATTGAAGGAAATTTATTTAGCGAGTAGGCGCATTTTTTTAAAAATCGGCTTAAAATTTGCAAAGTCGAGGTTAATTCACTACAAATAATTATTTGAAACAACTACAGATAAATGTCAATTTTTTTATTACTTAATTTTAATACCCATATTTGTTAAACTTGAAACCATAAATTAGGAGCACTCTGAATGGACGTATTAGAAACATTAAACATTGAATCATTTAATGACGTAATTTCAAAAGATTTCCAAGAAAAGGCAATTCTTGCTCTGGAAAGTGGAATGGCAGTATTTCTTCCAAAACTTTCATTTAATTTAAACTGCCAAGAATTATCATTTCTTTGCCCAAAAATTGTAGATCCAAAATCTAAAAATATTAGCTTCGACAAGAAAAATGATTCGCTGTCCGGTACCATTTGTCAAGGCGAGGATGCTAAAAAATTAAAAGAGATGATGAAGCGTTACAGTCTTCACACTGAACAATTTATGCATACACTTTTTCCCTCATACAAAAAAAATCTCATTCAAGCACGAACAAGTTTTCGTCCAATTGAAGCCTCAGGCCGTGTTCAATCTTATAAAAAAGATGATACGCGCCTTCATGTCGATGCATTTCCTTCAAAACCAACTAGTGGTGAAAGAATCATCCGCTTTTTTAGCAATGTCAATCAAGAGAGTAAACCCCGTGCTTGGCGCCTTGGAGAACCATTTCCTGACGTGGTAAAAAAAATGGCCCCTAGAACATCTAAGCCTATTTTAGGATTAAGAACTTTACTTCAAGCTTTTAAAATCACAAAAAGCTACCGAACTCTTTATGATCATTACATGCTTCAAATCCATGATGCCATGAAAGCCGATCTTGATTACCAGGCCCAAGTTCCACAAAAAGATGTTTTATTTCCTGCAGGCTCTTCTTGGATTGTTTATTCCGATCAAGCGTCTCATGCTGCAATGAGTGGACAACATATGTTTGAGCAAACATTCCATTTACCCATCTCTGGAATGGAAGACCCAAATAAATCTCCTTTAAAGGTCCTTGAAAGCTACTTTGGACAAAAACTTATTTAAGAGGGAGAAATAACCATGATCAATACCCTATTTTTAGATATTGGCGGTGTGCTTCTTACTAACGGTTGGGACCGTGGAATGAGAAATGCAGCATTAGCGAAGTTTCAGTTGGAAAAAACTGAATTTGATCATCTACATAAAGAATATTTCAATCTTTATGAACAGGGTAAAATCAATTTAAGTGACTATCTTGACAAGGTTGTCTTTTGGAAAAAAAGAAATTTTACTAAACTTGAATTTGAATCTTTTATGAAGCAACAATCTCAACCCTATCCTGAAACATTTAACTATTTTTTGAATTTAAAAAAACAATTTAACCTTAAAGTTGTCGCGGTAAGTAATGAAGGAAGAGAAATAGCAGATTACCGGATTAAAACATTTGATCTCGGGTTGCTTTTTGACTTTTTTATTGTTTCATCCTTTGTTGGATACCAAAAACCAGATTATCACATATTTCAAATGGCCTTTGATTTAACCCAAGTTCCACTTGATGAAATTTTATATATCGATGACCGCAGTGAAATGGTGGAGGCTATCGCCAAATTTGGAATTAAAGGAATCAGACACACCTCATTAGAAGCCACGAAAAATGAAATTGAGAGTCAGTTAATTTTTTCTTGACTCTATCTATTAAAAATTTTATTTTTAAACTTTTAATATGAGGGCAAATAAATGACAACATACGTAAATACTATTTTTGACAGATTTAATCAAACTGTAGATAGTCTTTCAAAATCCTATGAAAATGTTGCTAAAAGAAGCCCGATCGTCGATAAAATCGTCATCCTTGCAAACCATATCCTAAGACTTATTCCTATGATTGCCCTCATGCAAATCCTACCCTTTACAGCTATAAATAATACGGCTTTAATGTTAATGGGCGGCCTCTTTTACCGAATAACAATCGAAAGACTATGTCCTTTACGCTTTGCTCTTTTATCCTCAATAGGAGCAATTGCCTTCGATTTCGCTTTATCACAAAACCTAAGTCCATTGGGATGTGTGCCACTTTCCATTTATGGGATATCTGTGATTTACACAGCCGCCACCTCAACAAGCGTAAGACCACCACAAGTTGCAACCCTTGCTTCCACCTCTTGCTGCTCTTCAAAATAGAAGCGAAAGTTTGTGATGTTTTTTTAACCACAAAGAAGGATATCTAGCTTCTGTCGGCCTTTTTTACCGCGAAGGACGCGAAGAAGCGCAGCTTTGCTGCGGGAAGAAACGCGAAGAAGCGCGCCAAGGCGCGGATAAGAAGGGAATCTGTAGATTATCTATTCCTCTTTGCAAATTGCAAAGAGGATGATTAGTAAAATTGTTTTGTCAAAAACAATTTTAAACAAGAGATTTTTATTAATAGTTTTTGACCTCTTATTCGCGCGATAGCGCGCTTCTTCGCGTTTCCTCCCGCAGCAAAGCTGCGCTCCTTCGCGTCCTTCGCGGTAAAAAAATCCCTCACTACGTTATAATGCTTTAAAAAAAACTTCACACACAAGTAACAAATCTTCGGGGTGAAAAAAGTGGTTTTTTTGGTTTGTTTTTTTGGGATGGAACTGGTAAGATTGACTGTTTCCATCTCTCTAAGAAAATGAGTAATTTATGAGTATAGGTTTTGCAGAATCCGTCGACATTAAAGCCCCAACACCCATGATGGCCCAATGGCACGCTTGTAAAAAAGCAGCGCCTGACGCCGTATTATTTTTTCGAATGGGCGATTTTTATGAAGCCTTTTATGAAGATGCTCATTTACTGTCTAAAGAACTTGACTTGACGCTAACTAAAAGACAAGAAATTCCAATGGCGGGAATTCCTCACCATACGGTAGATGGATATATCGACAAATTGGTGCAAAAAGGCTTTCGTGTTGCAATCGCAGAGCAACAAGAAGATCCAAAACAAGCAAAGGGACTTGTAAAACGTGGTATTGCACGTATTATCACACCGGGTTCGCTCATCGAATCCTCTCTTTTATCGGAAAAGGCAAATAATTTTTTCGCATCAGTCAATCGCGTTGGCAACTTATTCGGATTAAGCTATATAGACCTCACAACCTCAGAGTTTTACGTATTAGAACTTGAAAGCGAACTAGAGCTTTTAAATGAAATATGCCGTATAATGCCATCTGAAATTTTAACTTCAAAAAAATTCCATGAAAAGCATAATCATTTTTTTTCTGAATTAAAAAAATCTATCAACTGTCTCGTCACTGAAATTAGTGACTGGCAATTTGAAATTCAGGTCACCTATAACTTTTTAGTTTCTCACTTTAAAGTTCACAACCTTGATGGCTTTGGTCTTAAAGGACAAATTCCTTCCGTCAACGCAGCAGGCGCTCTTTTACAATATCTACAAGATAACCTTTGCCTTTCCGTTAACCATGTTCATGAAATCATCACGTGTCAGATTGCAGAATATATGAGCCTTGACCGCATCACAGAGCGAAATTTAGAACTTACAAGTTCACTCATAGATAGTAAACGTAAAAACAGCCTACTTAGCATTTTGGATCATACAGAAACCCCCATGGGTGCACGACTTTTTAAGCAACTGATCAAAAAACCGCTTTTGTCAGTTGCAAAGATTCAAGATAGACAAGACGCCATCCAAACCTTTTTAGACAATCCACAAGCGATGGATAGTCTCCAAAATCTTTTAATTCCGGTTAAAGATTTAGAGCGTTTAATGATGAAAGTCTGCACAGGGTATGCATCACCAAGAGACTTGGTCGCTCTTAAATCCTCTCTAGACCCCGTCTATGGCATTAAGGCCCTTCTTACTAATCATTTTCATGCTTCAAGTTTAATTACAAACGAAAAAGATCAACTTGATCATTTGCCTAAAATGACAGCTCTTATTGCTCAAGCAATAGTTGACGAGCCACCGGCAAGAATCAGCGATGGCGGAACATTTCGTCAAGGATTTCATGAGGAATTGGATGAATTGGCCCTTCTTACACAAGACAGCAAGGCATGGATCACAAAATATCAGATGCGTTTGAGGGATGAAACTGGCATCAAAACATTAAAAGTCGGCTTTACACGCATGTTTGGCTATTATATTGAGGTAAGTAAAGGCCAATCCGAGAGAATGCCGGATTCTTTTCAAAGAAGGCAAACTCTTGTCAATGCAGAGCGTTACATAACTCCTGAACTTAAAAATTTCGAAGCTCGTGTTTTAACTGCAGAAGAGCGCATCCAAAAAATTGAAAATGAACTTTTTTTTAAATTGCGCGAAGAAATAGCAACCTATGCTACGAAATTATCCCAAGTTGCAAAATCTCTTGCCCTTATCGACTCTCTATATGGCCTTGCAAGAGCCGCTCTTTTAAACAATTACAGCAGACCGATCGTTGATGAAAGCTCTATTTTGGAAATTGCAGAAGGACGTCATCCTGTCATTGAAAACACGAATACCTCAAAGAAATTTGTTCCAAATGATACACTGCTTGGAAATGAGCAAAATCAATTATTGATCATCACTGGCCCTAACATGGCAGGAAAGTCCACTTTCATAAGACAAGTGGCCATCATTACCATCATGGCGCAAATTGGCTCATTTATTCCTGCAAAAAGTGCTCGTATCGGCATTGTTGATAAGGTTTTTACACGTATTGGAGCAAGTGATGATTTAAGTCGCGGACAATCCACTTTTATGGTGGAAATGACGGAAACCGCAAATATTTTAAATAATGCAACCTCCAAGTCTCTGGTTATTTTAGATGAAATTGGCAGAGGAACATCAACTTATGATGGTATCTCCATTGCTTGGTCTGTTGCTGAATACCTACTAACTGCCGAAAACAAAAAAGCTAAAACACTCTTTGCTACTCATTATTTCGAACTCACAAAAATGGAAGAAAAAATCCAAGGCGCCGTGAACTATCATGTAGCCGTCAATGAGTGTGACGATCAAATCATTTTCCTTCACAAAATCTTACGAGGCGGCACTGATAAAAGCTACGGCATCCATGTTGCAAGGCTTGCAGGTGTGCCGGCCGCTGCCATTAAGCGTGCGACAGAAATTTTGGTTCACTTGGAAGAAAATGCCAACAGAAAAGGTTTATTTGAACCACCGCCGCTCAAAAAATCACAAGCCGTTAAAAGTAAAGCACCTATGACAGAAATCCAACTGGAATTCTTCAGCAATTAGCCCTTCACCCCGAAGCGCTAGCGAAGACTTTCTACCACTAAGGAAGCCCTTTTTACCGCGAAGGACGCGAAGAAACGCAGCTTCGCTGCGGGAAGACACGCGAAGAAGCGCGCTTTCGCGCGAAGAAGAAAGATTAATCTTATCCCTCTTTGCAAATTGCAAAGAGGGTAATTAGTAAAATTGTTTTGGCAAAAACAATTTTTAACCTGGTTTTTTTATCAATAACGCTAAAATGCCTTTTACGCGCGTAGCGCGCCTCTTCGCGCTTCTTCCCGCAGCGAAGCTTGCGCTTCTTCGCGGCCTTCGCGGTAAAAAAAGCCAACAAAAACTAGATATCGTTTCATGATAAAAAAAAGGTAAATCGATGTTTTTTTGGTTGAAGATTATGGACTTATGAGGGAAGGAAGTGCAAATTAATTTTTTTAATTGACTATTTTAACGAAAAATGACAGATATAAGTTTGTGCCTTCTAACCAAAAAAAAGGAGAAATATCATGAGCGATCAAAAAAAACAACAACAGCCACAACAACAACAACCTGCTAAAAATCCGAACCAACCGAACCAGAACCAACCGAATCAGAAGCCTCAACACCAACAAAATAATCCAAACAGAAAACCTTTATAGTTTTCTTTTGGTAATTTTGCGAAAGTCCGAAAGGACTTTCGCTTGAGTCTATTTCTTTTGATGTGTTATGGTAGTGAAACATTAAGAGTTGTTAACATATGTCTTTTGCGATCATCACACAAAATTTAAAAATTGGTCACCAAAGCAAAGGACTGCTCATCCAATTTATCTTGTCCGAATTAATTAAATCTCACAATCAAATTTCAGAAATTCATCAATCGAGAGAAGATTGCAAAAAAATTGCTTTAAGCGTTGTTAAACTGTCGGGTAGTAAAAGCTGTTCTGCTCTTTTTTCCTGGAACCCTGAAGATGGAATTTTGTGGCGCCTTAAGAACTATTCTAAAACACTAAGCAGTCTTGAAGACAAAAGTGATCCCCTGATCTTAAAAATGGAAAATGAAGCGAATGGGGCTTTTTTAGGCGCATTGCATAGCTTGGATATTTTGCAACAGATAGGTAACTTTCAAGAAGAGAAAGAACAAGCTATTCAAAAAGGGTTACAAAAAATCATCGACCCTTTAAAACGATTTTCAAAAGCGTTAGCATTAGTGTTACAAAAATTTAAAAGTAACGAAAATGTGATTTTTTTTCTATTACGCCATCAAAATGAATTGGATAAGATTTACGGCAAACAGTTTGTTTTTAAATTAATTAATAGAATGCATCCAAAAGGAATTGAAGAGACTGCCGATTTCGTATTACAACAATATAAAAACCGTGGCTTTAATCATTTTATTCCTGCAATTAAAAAAAAGATTTCCGAATTAAAAAAATGAATCGATCAAAAGAAGAATACCTGCATCTTATTCAACAGACAAAGCAATACATTTTGCAAGAATATGACGCGATTGAAAACGAAGTTGATAAAAACAAAAAATGGGTTGTCAGCGATCTGGAAACTTACCATGTCTTTAAAGATTATGCACTCAAAAACAAAAAGCCAACAAGCCAACAATCAGGCTGCCAAGTAATGCCGCAGGTTTTAAAAAAGGGGCAAGAAACCTTGCCAAAATTAGCTATCGAAAAAAGTTTTCAAGAGCATCTTGTTAAACCTCCGATAAGTACAAATGCGCAAGTTCAAAATAATTTTCCGACAGCTAAAATAGAACTTGAACAACCTATTGCCTACATTGAAGAACAACCAAACAAAAATAGTTTTTTACAAGAACCACTAAAGCCTACATCCTTGCATGATTTAACGGACATAAAAAAACAAGTACAACAATTATTTCCCTGGACTAAGATTTTAGACACTATCCCCTCCCCTGAGTTGGAAGTCATTATTGTCTCTGATCATAAAGATAAAAAATCTGAGATATTCCTTTCGAATTTGGCAAAAGCCATTGATATCCGATTAAAAACATGCAGAATTCTATCTTCTAAAAAATTTTTACAAAGCAATCATTTTCAAAAACTTAGAATGGTCATCCGCACCGATCCAAAAACCCCTTTAAAAGATGAAATTCAAGATGTTGAACTTTTTGATATCATGAAATTTATAACAAACCCAAATGATAAAGCAACACTTTGGAAAGTAATTGAAAATGGCCTCCTTTCTTAAGTACGTTTCTGTCGTTTTAGATGTCTCCATCCAAAAAACATTGGATTATGGGGTTCCGATTGAACTCATTGATTTAGTCAAACGCGGTTTAAGGGTTGAAGTTCCTTTAAGAGGATATTTACAAAAAGCAACCATCTATGAGGTCAAGGAAACATCGATTTTTCCAAAATGTTTACCCATCAATAAAATCATTTCAGACCAAGAATATGTAGGAGATGATTTATTTGAGCTTGCTTGCTTCATGTCAAAGTATTACTGCGCAACTTTGCCCCAAGTTTTTAAAACAATGCTACCTGCAGTTGTTCGAAAAACTGAAAAGCATAAAGAACAACTTTATGTGATGCGCGCAAAAACTAAAGATGAAATAGTTAGCTACATCGAAGCGATTCGCAATAAAAACTCCGCACAGGCAGATGTGTTGGATATTATGCTAAAAGTGACAAAAGGAATATTGCTCTCAGAACTCCTTGAGATGAGTGGGGGCACAAGAAGCCCAATTGACACACTGGCAAAAAAAGGCTACTTAAAGGTCGACATAGTACGGGTAGATCGCTCCCCTTTGTTGAATGAAGAATATTTTAAAACAAGACCAAAAAAATTAAGTCCGGAACAGGCTATAGCTCTTGAAAAAATAGTCACGAATTTAGATAACAACGAATTTAAAACCCACCTTCTTTTTGGCGTCACAGGAAGCGGTAAAACAGAAGTTTACCTTCAGGCAATCGATCATGCCTTAAAACTTGGAAAGGGTACAATTATGCTTGTACCGGAAATTTCTTTGACAGCTCAAACAATTGAGCGTTTTAGAAGCCGCTTTGAAGGTCTAATTGCCATTTTACATCATGCCTTAAGCGTTGGTGAGCGTTATGATGAGTGGCATAAAATTAGACGGGGAGAGGCAAAAATTGTGATCGGCGCACGGTCTGCCATCTTTAGTCCGATCCAAAATTTAGGGTTGATCATCGTTGATGAAGAACATGAGAGCTCCTATAAACAAAACGATGAGGCTCCTTGTTACCATGCAAGAGACATTGCTGTGATGCGTGGGAAAATTAGCAAAAGCCCTGTTATTTTAGGAAGTGCGACTCCATCCTTAGAAAGCTTTACCAACGCCAAAAATAATAAATATGAGTTAAGTACTCTTTTGGCAAGAGCTGATAAAGCAACTATGCCCACAATCCATGTGGTTAACATGACAGAAGAATTTGAAAAAACAGGCGGTTACACCAATTTTTCAAGTAAACTTTTATCAGGCATTCAAAAAAGAATGGATTCCGGTGAACAGACAATTTTATTTTTAAATCGTCGAGGTTATCACACCACGCTTTTTTGTGAACCTTGCCAACAGGCCATAAAATGTGAACATTGTGATGTAGGACTCACCTTCCATAAAAAAGATCATGAACTAGCTTGTCATTTGTGCGGGTTTACCATGACGCCTCCAACGATTTGTCCAACTTGTAAAGTGTCACAACCCATGAAATATAAGGGTGTTGGAACCGAGCAAATAGAAAAAGCATTACATGCTATTTTCCCTAATTTACGCACCATTCGCATGGATCGCGATACGACAAAGCATAAAGGCAGCCATCAAAAGCTATTGCGTGACTTTGGCACGGGTAAGGCCGATGTATTAATCGGCACGCAAATGGTCGCTAAAGGGTTGCATTTTCCGTCAGTTAGTTTGGTTGGTGTTTTAAATAGCGATAGCGGCTTGAACATCCCCGATTTTAGAGCCTCTGAAAATACTTTTCAGCTTATTACTCAAGTTTCAGGGCGCGCGGGTAGAGGGGCGATCGCGGGTGAAGTTATCATCCAGACAAAAATGCCCGACAACATGGCCATCAAACTTAGTAGTGCACAAAATTATGAAGATTTTTACAACGAAGAGATTTCCATCCGAGAACTCTTTAACTATCCACCATTTTCAAGCCTTGCCAAAATCACCTTTTCAGGAGCAAATGAGGCGGATGTTTTAAAAATTGCGACACATTTTCGGTTAAAATTGATTGAGCAGCTGCCGGCATCTTTCGAGATTAACCCTGTAGTAACATCCGGTCATGCAAAAATTAAAGACAAATTTCGTTTTCAATTTTTGGTTCGTGGGCAAAATATTTATCAAATCAGCCAAGCTTTGGAAACGTTGAAAGAAAAACGTTTGGTGCCTAATTCGATCCGATTGTTCGTCGACATCAACCCCACCTCCACCTTCTTCTGATATATAACGTTGGTAATGCTCTTTTTACCGCGAAGAGCGCGAAGAAGCGCAAGCTTCGCTGCGGGAAGAAGCGCGAAGAAAGCGCGCTGTCGCGCGATTAAGAGGAAAGCAAAAGAAGCGGTCTTCTCTTCCTCTTTGTTTTTCGCGCGACAGCGCGCTTCTTCGCGTTTCTTCCCGCAGCGAAGCTTGCGCTTCTTCGCGCTCTTCGCGGTAAAAAAAAAGCTTCACTAAAGCTATAATATGATCTTGGTGGTGAAAGCTTATGGTTGAGTTTTATGTAATTAAAGGATATGATTTAAAATAAATGAACGAGATAAAGTCATGCTCGATTGGGTTAAAAAATTTATACACTCTTCCTTTGCAACTAAGTCGTTTATATTCAACGCCTTTATGCATGGCAGCATTATCGTTCTAGTTGGAATTTATTGTTACGCTCGTCTTGACTACGTTCGAAGTCATCCACACGTAACAAAAATAGACACGCAAACAAAATAAACAAAATCAAACATAAAGTATCAAGATGATCCCAAAACCAGAATATCACTCCCATGAAGAATTCCAAAATCGTACAAAAAAATTGGAAGACTTAAAAAAATTAGGGATTGACCCATTTCCACATGAATTTCATCCTACAATCAACGCAAAAGAATTAGAATCCAGATTTGCAACGGCAGATGTGGGTCATAGTGAAGATGCATTAAGCGGCAAAGGCGAAAAATTTATCGTTGCAGGACGTCTTGTACTTTTTCGTGCCATGGGAAAAAACGCCTTTGCACATATACAAGATGAAGAAGGGCGCATTCAAATCATGATCAACCGCGATTTGACAGAAGTTGCAGGCTACAACCCTGAAAAAATCGGGGACGAAGAACCGTTAAGCCACATGAAGTTGATCGAGAAAAAAATTGACCTTGGTGACATCATCGGTGTAGAAGGTGTTCTTTTTCGCACCAATAAAGGCGAATTAACTCTTTTTGCAAATAAAATCACCATTCTTTGCAAAACGTTGCTCCCACTTGCTGAAAAACATGCAGGCCTTGCCGACAAAGAACTTCGTTATCGCAAACGCTGGCTTGATTTAATTACAAATCCGGATGTAAGAAATACTTTTAAAATAAGAAGCCAAATCTTACGACTCATCAGAGAATATTTTGAAGAAGTCGGCTTTATAGAAGTTGAAACTCCGGTTCTTCAAAGTATTTATGGTGGTGCAGAAGCTAGACCCTTCGTAACAACATTAAACGCTCTTGAGCAGGAAATGTTTTTGAGAATTTCCCTTGAGCCTTCATTAAAAAAACTGATCGTTGGTGGGATGCACCGCATTTTTGAAATTGGACGCGTCTTTAGAAACGAGGGAATTGATCGCAATCATAATCCTGAATTTACACTTCTTGAGGCCTATGGAGCTTATTTTGATTATAATGATATGATGCGCCTTGTAGAAAATCTTTTTGATCGATTAGCAATGACCATTCATGGAACAACAAAAATAGCTGTTAAAACATCGGAGACAGAAGAAACTCTTGTTGATTTTAAAGCTCCTTGGCCAAGATTAACAATGAAGGATTCTTTAATAAAATTTGCAAATATCGATGTCGATAAATTAAGCGATGAAGACATGCGCAAAATGCTAAAAGAATGCGGTCATTGTGAATTAAAAAAATTAAACGGTATGAAAAGAGGACTACTTGTAGGCGCTCTTTTTGCAGTTAATGTAGAACATCATTTGGTTCAACCACATCACATTATTGACCATCCGATCGAAACTACACCTCTTTGCAAACCTCATCGCAATCCAAAAGATCGTGAAGATGGGTTGGTAGAGCGTTTTGAAAGCTTTGTTTTAGGTCAAGAGATCTGCAATGCTTATACTGAGTTAAATGATCCGGTTTTACAACGCGAACTTTTTGAAGTTCAAGTGTTAAGACGTGAAGCCGGCGATGATGAAGCAAGCCCTCTTGATGAAGAATTCATCGAGTCCATTTGCCAAGGTATGCCGCCAACCGGCGGTGTTGGAATCGGAATCGATCGCCTTGTCATGCTTTTGACAAATTCCCATTCCATCAGGGACGTTCTCTATTTCCCTTGGATGAAATAACACGAGTTCTTTTTTGTTAAGGCCTTAAAGGAAGTGTTAGCCAGAAAGTACTAAAGATTTCTTTTCTAAGGTCCGAAGGACCGTCATGTGATAGCCTAGGTTGAAGTTCGCGTCAACGAACTGAGGCCTAGGTAACGCATAAGTACAAATAGAGGTCTGAAAGTCCGGCATTTAACATTATAATAAACTCAGATAATTATTATGTCACAATCCCTCGTAGACGTTCCCATACATTTCGTTTTTAGCACAAAAGATCGTATCCCTTTCATTAAACCCGAAATTGAAGAAGAACTACATCAATATATTTGCGGAATGAGTCGTAAACTCGGTTGCCCCATAATAAAAATTAATAGCTAGAAGACCATGTTCACATACTTCTAAGCTATGGTAAAACGGTTACGTTTAGTGACCTTATTTCAAAGTTAAAATCAAGTTCATCGCGTTGGATTAAAACTAAAGGCGATCATTACAAAGATTTCAGTTGGCAAAAGGGTTATGGGGGATTTGCTGTTTGTAATTCTAGTATGGAAAGTGTCATTAAATACATTGCATCACAAAAAGAACATCACAAACACAAAACATTTAAAGAGGAATATTTGGAAATGCTAAAAAGAGCCAAAATATCTTACGATGAAAGATATTTATGGGACTAAATGCATTAACTAGGCCTTAAGTTCGCATTCGAAATCTAGAATTTAAGTTAGCAAAAAATTCTTTCGGACTAAATGCCGGTCCTTCGGACCTCTATTGTATATTATGTGGTACCTAGGCCTTAAGTTCGCATTTGCGAACTTCAACCTAGGCTATCACATGACGGTCCTTCGGACCTTAGCAAAAAGTCAGACACTCATTTGACCTTAAGATATTAGGGAACCTAATACCTCTCATACCCTCTCTAGCTTACTCTGTGATCTCGGTTTTAAAAAAACACTGCAACAGGCATACTTTGATTAATCGAAGAAGAGGTCGGGTTGTTTGATGTCTTGAAAGATGCTTTCAAATGTATCAGGGAAAAGCTCCATTTTGTAAGGTCGCCCATTGATTTGGCAAAGGGCGATTAGGCATGCCTTTTGATCTTCTAATTGTTTTACTTCAAAAGCTATGTATTGAATAGCCGCCAATGTAAACTCTGACAAGGAACCCGTTCTTTTTGTTGGACTCATAATATGATGGCAATTATCACATTCTCTTGTTTTTGCATATTCCTTAGTACATTTTGGGCAACCGCAATGCGTATTGGCAAGTAAAGTGTTTGAGTTTAACCACTTTAACTCTTCTGCATCATAACAAATACCGCTATGAATCAAATAACAAGTCATGAGTTTTTTATAAAAATCATTTTTAGGAGTGCGTCTAACAATGATATATTTTTCTTTTACTTCAATTTTAGGGATTTCAATTGCTTGCTTGAAAGTTTTAAAATCTTCCAAGGCTGCTGCATCCAGTTTCAAGCGTTTATTTAAAAAAATCTTGGTCGTAAGGGCTCTTATTTTTTCTTCACCAGATAAAAATTGGCTTGATAAGGCTTTTTCTAGATCGGTTAAAGCTTCATCATCACTGCCTAAAATAATATTAACTCTTGCTCTATCCACGTAAATATAGGGGTGATTCAGTTCCATTTCTTCTTCCATAAGAACAATGGCTTCATCCAAAAAGGTTTTACCCTCTTTAAAATTTGCTGTTTCAAGGTATGAAGCTGCCTCGCTCCATTTCTCCTGCCAGTTTTCGGCACTGCTAAAAGATGATAATAAAAGTGAAAATGAAAGTATAAGGATTATTTTTTTCATAACGACTTGACCCCTCTTTAAAAAATGATTAATTCCTATTTAACAGCTAAAAGTATTCTTTGGTAGATTTTTAAAAGAAAAAAATATATAAATATATCTTTATTTTTAACTTTACAAGGTGTGTATGCGCAAATTCTCGATTTTAATATTCACTCTAATATGCTTACAAACAACTATTTATGTAGGGGATCAGGATTATATAAGACCAGAGCGAACTCAACAGGGTGTTTAAAAAAAAATCTTGACCAGATATCAATTGAGCGGAACAATAAGGAAATTTATATAAGGGTGATTTATGTATTATTTTCTACTGTCATTTTTTTTGGTAGCCAAAGTGTATTGTCAGACAGCCGACTCTGAGCCTCATTTGCAAGTATTGGAAATTGTGAAAAATATATTAGAGGAAGAAAGGGAAAATCATAACATCCCCGGCATGAGCGTTGCCTTGTATGCAAACAATCAAGAATATTTCCTTTCGTTTGGTTTGGCCGACAAAGAAAATCGAACTTATATTGATTCTGAAACCCTTTTTCGAATGGGGTCAATTGCAAAAGTATTCACCTCAACACTGCTTTCTATAAAAGCAATCGAAAGAAGGGTTAATTTAAACGATAAGATTTCAAAATATTTATATATAAACAATCAACCTATTCTTAATAATGCTTTCAGTAGAATCAGCTTGTTAAATCTTGCGACACATACATCAAGTCTTCCACGTGCATTTCCTGATATCCATGAAAATCCTATAAAAACCGAAGATCAATTGATTGAATATTTAAATCAATGGCAACCGCCCTCTCCTGCAGGATCTAATTATTCCTATTCCAATTTAGGTTTTTCTATTTTAGGCATCGCCCTTGCGCGTGAAAATCAATCCACCTATATGGAAATGTTAAATTCGATTATTTTAGAGCCACTTAAAATGAATGCTACTGTAGTTGATATACCAGATTTTCTTGATGCACGCGTAGCTACCGGTTACCATGAGGATAAGGCTGTAGAAAGAAAGCAGCGCAATCGCCTTAATATTCCAAGTGGAGGGCTATACTCAAGCGCCCGTGATATGCTTAAATTTTTAAAGGCTAATCTTGGGCTTGAAGGACCAAGAAAACTTATAACGGCCATGGAATTTGCGCAAAAAGAGTTTTTTGCAGTCAGCAAGCAGCTTTCCTTGGGTCTTGGATGGCAGCGCTTCACAACAAAAGAAAATATTTTGATTATCGATAAGAATGGCGGGCTTCCCGGCTTTTCCTCCTACATTGGCATGAGACGCCAAGATAAAAAAATGGGGATTGTCATTTTGATCAACAAAGACGATGTGAACGCCACCGCCATCGGCAGGCGCATCCTAAGCGCCCTCAAATAACCACGAAGAAAGCAGTATACCGTTAGGGGAGCTCTTTTTACCGCAAAGGACGCGAAGAAGCGCAAGCTTCGCTGCGGAAGAAACGCGAAGAGGCGCGCTGTCGCGCGATTAAAAAAGGATTTTTTTGAGATTCGTAAGAATTTTTCGCTAAGGTCCTCTGTACCTTAGCGAATATCTTTTGCTCTTTCGCGCTTCAGCGCGCTTCTTCGCGTTTCTTCCCGCGCGAAAGCGCGCTTCTTCGCGTCCTTCGCGGTAAAAAGGTCCCCCTTAGCGGTATTTAATACGTAACCTAGTTGACGGTGGCGAGGCTTTCGGCTGGAGCGGACTTTGCTTTTTCTTGCGCTTCCTTGATTTTGAGGTTAACCCAATAAAGGTTTCGTTCAACGCATTCACGCACATGTTGCGGTAATGTTGGGTCTTTTAAAAGAAGCAAGGATGCCAGCAAGGCTTCATGATATTTCCCCACCCAATAAGCACCGATGGAATATTCAAGAAGAAGGCCGTAGTCATAAATCCATTTTTCAACAAACAATAAATCAGAAGTCGATGTTAAATGAAGTCCTTTAAGAGCCGCTTCATAACATCCTTTGAAATCGCCGATGGATCGGTTATAAAAGGATAACCTATAAAACGGTTCAGCCCTTGTTGGTCTAAATTCACAAGCAGTTAGATACCCTTTTTTTATTTCTTCAGGCGGATACTTTAAAGTTTCCTGCAAAATTCCAACTTGCAAATGAGACCAAAATACTTCCTCATCCCATCCACCAAGTGCAATTCTTTTTTTGTAATTGAGCAAAGATTCTTCATGCATTTCTGCATCGCGATAACTTTGAGCTAAATAAAATTGGTTACGCGTGTCTGTTGGATTTTCAAGCATTGCAGTTTCTAAAAGTTTGGCATCTTTCTGGTATTTTTGAGAATCGGTCGAGCGATTTCCATCTGTTCTTACATAATTGGCAAGGTTTGCTAAAGTTTCAGATGTTCTTGCCTGATCACAGCAAATTACTTCATGAAGTACACCAACCCATTTCCAATTGAGTGAATTTTTGACCAATTGATTTCTGACATATGTGGTACCGGAATATTCAGTCGTGATGTAGTAAAAATCTTTATCGAGTTCTGGTAATTTAAAACCCGGCTTATAGAGCAAAGATTCGTCGGCATCGATAATTAAAACATAATCGGCTTTACCTTTGGCAAGCATCAAAGCTTCGTTACGGTTATGGCCAAAGTTTACCCATGGCCGTTCATGAAGTTCACCCGGAATGTCTTTCATAAATTTTCGTACAATGTCTTGTGTGCCATCGGTTGAACCTGTGTCAACAATAACCCAGGTGTCGATGATGGGAAGGACAGATTTTAAACATCTTTCTATGACAGGACTTTCATTTTTAATGATCATATTGAGGCAGATCGTTTTTTTTTTCTCTTCTCCATAGCCTGAGGATATGATAAGCACGCACGAAAGAACTAAAGCAATAAATCGCATAAGTCACCTTTAAATTGATAAGTAAAAAAAACTTTATGACAATTTTCTTTTTTTATCAACCGCGATTTTAGATTATACCGCTAAAAGGGACTTTTCCCCACCACTATGGGGGATCTTTTTACCGCGAAGAACGCGAAGGAAGACGCGAAGGCACGCGAAGAGGCGCAGCTTATGCTGCGAAAAAACAAAGAAAAAGGTAAGATCACCTTTTGCTTTCTTCTTAATCACGCTTAAGCTAAGTTTCTTCGCGTTTCTTCCCGCAGCAAAGCTGCGCTTCTTCGCGGTCTTCGCGGTAAAAAAGTCCCTCTTAGCGGTATAATCTAGACTTTGTTTAGGGTCTGCCTAAGCATGTAAGGCAAGATGCCCCCATTTTTGTAATAATCAACTTCAATAGAGGTATCCAAACGAGCAAGAACTTTTACTTCACGTGTTTTTCCACCTTTAGTAATTTCAAGGATCATTTCCTGGTTAGGCGTTAACCTTTTTTCTGGCCCACTAACAGAGAAAACCTCATCGCCAACAAGTTCTAAGGACTCAAAATCCTCGTTATTTAAAAATTCAAGCGGTAAAATTCCCATCCCAATTAAATTAGAACGGTGAATACGCTCGAAACTTTTTGCAACAACCACAGTGACCCCAAGAAGAAGAGGCCCCTTTGCTGCCCAATCACGGGAACTTCCCATTCCATAATCTTTTCCTGCAAAAACAATCAAAGGAACATTTCTTTCCCGATATATTTCACACGCATCAAAAATCGTAAGCAATTGATTATCAGGCATTAATTTAGTATACCCACCCTCTTTTCCATCACTCAATTTATTGCGAATGCGAACGTTTGCAAAAGTTCCCCGCATCATCACCTGATGATTGCCCCTGCGGCTTCCATAACTGTTAAAATCGTTTTCATCTACCCCAAGAGATTGTAAATATTTTCCTGCAGGCTCATTGAGTCCAAAGGCTCCAGCGGGTGAAATATGATCTGTTGTGACCGAATCGCCAAAAAATGCAAGCGGTCTTAAATTTTTTAAAACTTTAAGTGCCGGGATTTCGCGAGTAAAACCTTCAAAATAAGGTGGTTTTTGAATGTATGTGCTATCCTCGTCCCAAACATAATCTTGTCCTGTTGAAGTTTCAATTTTTTCCCAAAAAGGATTATCATTGGAAAAGTTGGTATAACGCTCTTTAAAGAGTTTAGGTATTAAGGTTTTTTGTACGGTTGCAGCAATTTCCTCGTCTGTTGGCCAAATATCCTTTAAAAATACTGGCGTGCCATCTTTTCCATACCCAAGAGGTTCATTTTGCATATCGATATCGACTCTTCCTGCAATGGCAAAGGCAACAACTAAAGGCGGAGACATTAAAAAATTGGCTTTAAGAGCGCTATGGATACGCGCTTCAAAATTACGATTTCCGCTAAGTACGCTTGCAGCGATCAAGTCATGCTCTTTAATGGCACTTTCAACCACCACATCAAGTGGCCCACTATTTCCAATACATGTCGTGCAACCATAACCTACAAGGTTAAAACCTAGTTGATCTAAATAATCTTGTAATCCAGCGATTTCCAAATAGTCCGTCACAACGCGGGATCCTGGTGCCAAACTTGTTTTAATCATTTTATTAACTTGCAAACCTTTTTCAACTGCTTTTTTAGCAAGAAGCCCGGCTCCTATCATCACGCTCGGATTGCTTGTATTGGTACAACTTGTAATGGCCGCGATAACAACCGAGCCGTGGGAAAAAACAGCATCGCAAGTAGAGTAAGTTGATGCATCAGACCTTACTGGTTGAGATTCTTCCGGCATGGATTTCATCAAAGGGCGATTTGCTACCATTTCCTCTATGTACCTTGGTAGCGGTAAATTTCCTTTTCCAAGTTTGGATGTTCCTCCGGCATGATCAGAAAGAGTTAGGGAATGGTGTAGTTCACCTGAAATACAGATTTTTTTGTGCAATTCACTTTCGTCTAGCTCATATCCACCATCATTAACTTTTGCTCTTAAAAGATGGTTAAATTTGTCTTTTACAGAGAATAAATCAATGCGATCCTGCGGTCTTTTAGGTCCTGAAATAGAAGGAAGAACTGTGCTTAAATCCAATTGAACAACTCTTGAAAAATCAAGTTCTCCAAATTTTTTTATTCCGAAAAGCTCTTGGGCAACAAAATAATTACGGATTTCTTCAATTTCAGTCTCGCCCCTTCCAGTCATGCGAAGGTAATCCAAAGTTTTCTCATCAACCGGAAAAAAACCAATTGTTGCACCATACTCAGGACACATGTTTCCAATAGTTGCACGGTCTGCAACACTTAGACTTGCAGTGCCTTCACCGTAAAACTCAACAAATTTACCCACCACATTTTCTTTTCTTAAAAGTTCTGTGATTCGAAGCGTTAAATCTGTAGCGGTCACCCCTTCCTTTAAAGCGTTAAACAAATGAACACCAATGACTTCCGGTGTTTGAATCGATACCGGCTGATCAAGCATGGCAGATTCAGCCTCAATTCCTCCAACCCCCCAACCTACAACCCCAAGTCCATTAATCATCGTCGTATGGGAATCTGTACCAACAAGTGTATCTGGGTAGGCAATCACTCTTCCATTAATTTCAAGTTTGGTCAAAACTGTTGCTAAAAATTCCAAATTGACCTGATGCACAATTCCAATGCCAGGAGGCACTACCTTAAATTTCTTAAAGCCATTTTGGCCCCATTTTAAAAAGGAATAACGCTCACCGTTACGCTCAAACTCTTTTTTTAAATTATAAGAAAGAGAATCCTCAGTGCCTGAACGATCTACTTGGACCGAATGGTCGATAACAAGATCAACCGCAACGTTTGGTTCAATTAACCCTGAATCAAACCCTTTTTCAGCGACAGCATCCCTCATTGCAGCAAGATCCACTAAGAGTGGCACACCTGTGAAATCTTGTAAAATAACGCGAGAGACAACAAATGGAACTTCTTTTGTAGAAAGATTCACAGGATCCCACGCGGCAAGTCTTTTTACATCTTCCTCTTTAACACGGATTCCATCACAATTTCTTAAAAGAGATTCCAACATAATCCGTATAGAAACCGGCATCCTTGAAATCTTTGAAAAACCTTGAGCGCTCAAAGCCGGCAAAGAATAATAATCTATTTGATCAGTAAGTTTTTTCTTTGTCTTGAACGAATCTTCCAAATGTTTCATAAAAACCTTTTATTTTTTTTGTGATCTAGTACATTTTCCTTCCCAATTAAAATCATGGGTAAAGGATGCGGGTAAATTCAATTGGGACTTTAAACTTTCTACAACGTAGCTTGAATATATAAGCGGTGTATAAAGAAAAGGTTTAATGTCTTTCCAGTCAAAAACCACGTCTGGCGTCTTAAATAAAATCTGAAAAAATTCTTTCATTTTATTTTCCTTATAAGCACTTTTCCAACCATAAATGCTCATCCCTGCAGCAATTTGTTTTGTATTGCCTTCTTTTGGGGTAATGACTTGGTTTGCATTTCCTGTAAATGCCTTATCGATTCGATCGGAGTTTTTAAATAAAATCAAACCGTGTGTAGCTCTTGGATTACATTCTATAGCGTAAACAACGCCATTTTCATCCTCAAACAAATCAAAGCCCACTTGGCCTGTAAAATTTTCTATTTTAATAAAATTTTTCACCCATTCTAAAATAGCAGGATGGTCAACAGATTCAAAGTTTAAACAAAAATGGCCTTGGATTGCAATTTGAACAGGATATGTTGCATGAGCCAAAACCTTTCCATCTTCGCATATACTGTAAGTACAATATCTTTTTCCTTCAAGCCACTTTTGAGCAATCCATGCGTTATGCGGCTCGATTTCAATATCCGGCAATGTGGATCCTGGCTCAACCTTATAAATAGATTGTGCCGATCTTGAATAACTTGCCTTTACAGCATAGCTTGAATTTGGATCAAGCTGCTTTAAATCTTCCTTTTTCTCTATTAAAAATGTTTCAGGAACCGGGATGCCGGCATTCACCTGTTCCTCATAAAAAAACCATTTATTGTGCAAACGAAGTAATGTTTCAAAAGATGAGCTAAATACTTTGCAAGTTTTTGGAAAACTATCCAAATGTGAAGATATATAAAGAACTTCTTCAAAAGTTGGAATTAAATAGTCGATTTTTTCTGATTGAATAATTTTTATAAGTGCTTCGATAAAATTTTCTGTTTGAAAACGAGGGCTTGGAATGACAAAATTCTTCTTCACTGCATTTGACCCTCTGCAAACATGCCAAGTAGTTGTATCTGCAACAAAAACTTGATGGCCTGCAGCGTTCAACTGTCTTGCTAAATCAAGAGTTGAAGGGGCTCTACCCGCTGTTAACAAAAAATTCTTCTTTTCATTAGGCATCTTTTGACCTTTTCCTTTTTTGTGCTATAATTCACTTATGGATAATTAAATTAAAAACATCGATTTAAACCCTTTATATGGAAACGTGGTTATTTATGCAAAAAAATATCGGAGCCAAAGATCGAATTATTCGTTTTATCATCGCTAATTTTTTATTTGCAGTAGCGATTTGGCAGAATAGTTGGATTATTGGTTTTTTGGCCCTTTTTGTGCTGTATGAATCGCTTGCAAGTTGGTGCCTTTTTTATCAGCTTTTTGGTAAAAATTCATGCTCTATTAAAAAAAATGATAAAAATAAGTTTAATTAAATATTTTAAATTCATATTGTCAAATTAGAGGCAAAAAAAATTGCCCAAACAAAAAAACAGGAGTTTCCAAATGGTTAAAAAAGCAGCAAAAAAATCAACAAAAGATTCAGCAAAGAAAACTACTGCAGCTAAAAAGTAGTCCTTTGAAAAGCCCGGTGGTCTTTGACTACCGGGCTTTTTTTTTGCCCTCAAGCCTCATTCACCGTCAAGTAAACAAAGAGTCTTTTTTTATTATACACATTCTTTTACCTTTTTTTACCGCGAAGAACGCGAAGAAAGACGCGAAGAAGCTAAGAAGAAGCGCGGCTTATGCCGCGATGAAGAGAGATAATTAACTCTTGCTATGGATAAACCGCTTGATACCATCTTTAACCCACTTTTCCTTGAAATTTATTAATAATCCCACTGGTATTTCTGTTGATTTAAGATAAGAAATTATTTGAGCCTCATGAACTTGTAAAAGCATCTCCACAGATTTTAATTCCAAAATAACCTTTCCTTCGACAACCATATCCAAAATCTGACCATGAATTTTTTCACCTTTATAGCAAACGGCCACAGGAACTTGCATTGCAAATGATAAACCTCGTGATCTTAGCTCTAATGCCATAGCTTGCTCGTAGACTTTTTCAAAATAACCAGGTCCAAGCTCGCGATGCACATCTATAGCAGCCCCAATGATAACTTTAATTAGCGTCTCTGTATCCTGATCCAATTTATCAGCTACTAATAATTCCATATAAACTCCATAATTTGGCTTACATACTAATCTAAAGAACTTTCTTTTAACAGAATTTTTTTTACATTCTTCTTCACCGTGCATAAGCTGCGCTTCTTCTTGCTTCTTCTTACTTCTTGTCGCGCGTTAGCGCGCTTCTTCGCGTCTTTCTTCGCGGTCTTCGCGGTAAAAAAAGCATCCACAACGGTATCACTCCTTCTCTGTGCTCTCAGTGGTAAAAATAAGGGGGCTATGGGTGGGGGTGGAAAGTGTTGAAGGATTCCTGGAGTTTATTACGACTTATGTGCGTATAGCGATCGGTTGTTCCGATGGAGGCATGACCTAGCATCTCTTGGATAATGCGTAAATCCGCTCCATGGTCTAATAAATGAGTAGCAAAAGAATGCCTAAAAGTGTGCGGGGAAACATTTTTTGTGATTCCTGCCATTTTGGCATATTTTTTAACGATGTTGAAAATAGTCATACGACTTAAAGGTGTGCCGGATTGAGTGACAAAAAGCTTTTCGTGACGGCTGTTTTTTTGGGCATCCCTAAAATGAACAAGGTAATAATCAATTGCATCAATTGCTTTTTTACCAATTGGAACAACCCTTTCTTTTCTCCCCTTGCCCATCACCTTTACAAATTCATCATCAACATCATAAAGACTTAAATTACAAGCCTCCGATACCCTGAGGCCACTTGCATAAAGCAACTCTAAAATACTTAAATCTCGAGCACCATTTGCAGTGGTAGTATCGCATTGCAGAAAAATCTTCTTTATTTCATCTTCGCTTAACACGTCAGGAAGGAGCTGCCACGATTTTGGAGTTTCAAGATAAAAGCAAGGATCCTCACTAATTACACCTTCTCTTTTTAAAAATTTAAAGAAGACTTTGCAAGCAATGAATTTACGACAAATGGTAGAGCTTTTATACTTTTTTGATTTTAAATCTGATAAAAAGCCAATGATGTGCGAATCCTTAACATCATTAAATGAATCAAGCTTTAAATAGTCATTTAAAGCATTGATATCCAGGCTATAAGCTTCGATTGTGTTTTTTGAAAGACCTTTTTCTGAAGCAATGTATTCAAGAAAATCTTCAATTTCCATAAGACT